>JAADGC010000177.1 GCA_013152585.1 Chloroflexota bacterium | reverse complement strand
CCGTCCGATCTTCACCCCATGGAGAGTCGGCGAAGGCCGACTCCTGGCCGCAGGCCTGAAGAGCCTGACTTCAGTCAGCGAGAGCACAACGGAAGGTCATTTCTAGACGCTCACTAAGGACTAACGACTACGAGACCATTCTCAAAACAGCCAGCGATGGAAGCGCCACCAATCTTTCTGCGAGCGCGGGTCCATAAAACGGCCCGAATCTCGAATGGCCACCAGCACTGAATCGCTGCTGGCGCTGCCTACGGCCTGGCTGGCGGTCAAAGCCGGCAACTGATTGCGTCCATCAGCATCGAGTTGACGATAGGTGGCCACCAGCCCCGGATCGACACACAGCCCGCTGAGATGAATGGTGTAGCCCAGAACGACATTATCGTCACGGGTGTATTTGAGTGTGAGCTGATGCGGATCGGCATACAGCACCAGCGCCTGATAGCCACGGCCCAGGTCATACCCCGATGCGGGCGTGAGCAGCACTTCGCCGGGCGTGGTTTGCAAGGCGGCCAGGGTCACTTGGGGGGATGCCAGCGGCTCGCCGCGGCAGTTGCAGTCCCAATCCCAATCGTAGACCTGATAGACTGCATTGAACTGCGGCATTCGTTGGTCGCCAAACAGGGTGAAGAGCTGCGGCGCCATCACATCGGTGGGACCATCGATCCACACCAGCGTGCGGGCAGCATCCGTGCTCGTGTAGCCGCGCAGCGACAGATTCAGGTCGGCATGTTGGGCGGCAGGGCGGTCGCTGGAGGGCGGGGGTACAGGCAGCGACTCGAAGCTGGCGCCCGGAATAGGGGCGCAGGTGGTGTCAGTGTGGGATTTGTGCCCGATCAGGGGCAGGAAAAGCTGTGAGCCAGACGGTGGCAGAGCCGGCGAGCCCTGCGCCTGCACGGGGAGCAGGCCAAAGGCCAGCAGCCCCCACAAAAGGGAAAGGATGGTGAATAAACGATGTCGTTGCATAGTAGTCCTGGAGAGAAAGGGATGTTAGTGAGTTTCAGGCGTTCTGGCGCTGGTGCCATTGCCACCAATAGGCGAATGTCGAACGCAAACCGGGTGCTATCCGGTCATTGTCCTCAACCATGCGCCGGGCCTCGGCCGGTTCGCACAGAAACACACCCTCCACCTCGCCATCGGCAAAGCGCAGGCTGGCCAATCCCCAGGGGCTGATGCCCGCGGCAAAAAGCTGATTCACCTGGCGGTTGCGCACAGGCAACGCCGCATCAATTACATCGTAGCGGAGGAAGGGAGCTCCCACCCGGCTGAGTTCTGTACCCAGCCAATCGTCGATCCCTGCTGCGGGCAGGCCGATTTCTTCCTCTATTTCCGACAGCAAGCCCCTCATCCAGTCTTGGCCTGCCTTGATGTGGCCGCCCACGGTGGTATCGAACAATCCCGGCCATTCCGGCTTGGTGTGGGCGCGCTTTTGCAGGATGAGAAGATGCTGGGGAGTGGTGAGATAGATGTGAATGACGCGATGCCGCAATCCCGTGAGATGACAGAACCAGCGCGGGGCCACCAGGCCCAGGGGGGAGCCGTTGGCATCGACGATGTCGAAGGACTCTTCCTGGGGATAAGCCGGGCGCTGCAGGCGCTGACGCCATTGCTGCAAAGTGTGGTCGATAGCTCCGGCATCCGCGGCATCGCCGCCTTGCCAGCGTTGATCGCAGGCGGCCAATTCGGCGGCCCAATGCGCGGGAATGGGGAGAGTGGGTGTCGAAGGAGAGAGGGAGTTGTTCATAGTGTTCTTGTCAAGTGCGCCGGAGTCACGTAAGCTATGGAGGATGGTTGGCGTCTAAGAGTATGACGCCCTTGTGTCCGAAACCAGGCGGACGTCACACCATCTTAGCATACCATGACGTTTTGTCAGAGAGAAAGCCCATGCAAAATAGTGACCAGAGAATCACATATGGATGTGCCGTCGGTGCCGATGTTTCCAGCGGTGGCCGCAACGAATGGCTGGTGACCAACGGCCTGGGCGGCTACGCCATGGGCACCTTGTGCGGCATTCCCACGCGGCGTTATCATGGCTATTTGGTGGCGGCGCTCGATCCCCCGGTCAAACGCGTGCTAATGCTGGCCAAAATCGACGAAACGCTCACGGTGCATGGGCACTCGTATCCCCTTTTCGCCAACCATTGGGCCAGCGGCCGCATCGAACCATTGGGCTATCACTACATCCAGTATTTTGGTCTCGAAGGCTCGGTACCCGTGTGGCGTTATGGCTGTGCCGATGCTCTGTTGGAAAAACGCATCTGGATGCAGCCCGATGCCAATACCACCACCATCCAATATCGCCTCCTGCGCGCCTCCGGGCCCGTGCATCTGGCGCTGAAATTACTGACCACCTATCGCGACCACCATGGCAGCACCTCCCCCGATTTGCTCATGCACACGCAGGCGGTGGCGCATGGCCTGAGCGTGCAGGCGTACGAACAGGCAACTCCCTTCTATCTGCTCAGCGCCGATGCGGCTATAACCGCAGCCCACGAATGGTACTACGATTATTATCTACAGATGGAGGCCTACCGCGGCCTGCCGGCGTACGAATCGTATCTGCACACGGCCACGGTCGAGCACGTCTTGCAGCCGGGCCAGACCCTGACCCTGGTGGCCAGCACCGAGGCAGCTCCCATCCTGGACGGCAACGAAGCGCTAAGAAGGCGGCAGGCCGCGGACCGGCAGTTGTTGGCGCAGGCTCCGCCCGAATTGGCGTCGGCACCGGCAGCGATCCGGCAACTGCTGTTGGCGGCGGATCAATTCGTCGTCTGCCGCTCACGGTCGGGCCGCGAACAAGGCCATTCGCTCATTGCCGGCTATCCCTGGTTTGGCGATTGGGGCCGCGATACCATGATCAGCCTTCCCGGGCTGACCCTGGCCACCGGCCGGCCCCAGGTGGCTGCCAGCATTTTACGCACCTACGCCCGCTACGTAGATCATGGCATGTTGCCGAATCGCTTTCCCGATGCCGGCGAAGCCCCCGAGTACAACACTGCGGACGCCACCTTGTGGTATTTCGTGGCTCTGCGTGCCTACCTGCACGCCACCGACGACCTCGCCCTCATCTCCGATCTCTACCCCGTGCTCAACGACATCATCTCCTGGCACCGCCGTGGCACGCGACATCTCATCCATGTGGACGCGGCCGATGGGCTACTGTATGCGGGCGAACCGGGCGTGCAACTGACCTGGATGGACGCCAAGGTCGGCGACTGGGTGGTGACCCCGCGCGTGGGCAAGCCCGTGGAAATCAACGCCCTGTGGTATCAAGCCCTGCACATCATGGCCGAATTTGCCGAACGCCTGGGTTATGCGCGGCAGCAACAGGATTTTCTCACCGCTGCCATGCAGGTGCAGCAGCAATTCCAGCGCTTTTGGTACGAGGAAGGCGGTTATTGCTACGATGTGATCGATGGTGCCGGCGGCCCCGACGCCAGCCTGCGCCCCAACCAATTACTGGCCGTCTCTTTGCCCCACAGCCCGCTCACTTCCCGGCAGCAGAGGGCCGTGGTAGATGTGTGTGCCCGCGAGTTATTGACAGCGCACGGCCTGCGCAGCCTGGCGCCGAACCACCCCCAGTATCAGGGGCACTACGGTGGCGACCAGCGCCTGCGCGACGCCGCTTATCATCAGGGCACGGTGTGGGCGTGGTTGATAGGGCCATTTGTCAGCGCCCACCTGCGGGTGTACCAGGACCCCGAACAAGCCGCCACCTTCCTGCAGCCGCTTTTCCAGCATCTGGCAGATCACGGTATGGGCAGCGTCAGCGAGATCTTCGACGGCGATGCCCCCTACAGCCCCCGCGGCTGCATTGCCCAGGCCTGGAGTGTAGCCGAGGTCCTGCGCGCGTGGCAAGAAGTAGTACAGGCCAGAGCACAATCAAACGCCTGAGTAGATGAAAAGCCCAACGAAAAAGGAAGCAGGGCGCTCCGGCGCCCTGCTTGTCGTGTAAGATGAAGGATGTGGTGTCGGGATGGGTTAGGGGCGTGTCATGCCAGAGACATCAACTCCCATATCGTCGAGGGTATCAAAGAGAGTCTGGACGATGTACTTGCTGTTGTGCGCAAAACCACCAGGATCTTTCATAACATAATGGAAGTTATAAGCGGCACGCAAGAGTCGTGGTGTCCAGGTCTTATATCTGTTACCATAGACCGCCTCACCCGGATCAACCACACCATTACCATCGGTGTCCTTGAAGAAATAGGGATAGGAGGTGGGGCTGTAAATGATGGGATCGGCACCAGGGGTAGCCACGGCGTAAGCTTGTATCGCTGTATACAACGCAACTTCCATGGTTTGGATTTCGCCAGCGACTCCCTCTGTGGTATTGCCGTCACCATCGTAATCCGGCGTGGTTGCCCACCTGATATCGTGCAATTTATCGGCCGAGGTTACAACAGGATGGCATGTCGAGCAGTTCAGCCCTACGGCGTCCCACTTGACTTGCAGCCCGTGGGTACCATGGCACTCGGTGCACTGATCGAACGGAGCCACATGGATGTTCCGGCCATTGTAGCTCTTACCTGCGTATTCATACATGCCCGTTACATCGCTGCCGAATAGCGTGGCGCCGGCCGCCAGATAATGGACATTGATGAAGCGCAAGTCCGCAGCGACGGTATCGACATCTTTGCCGGCAATGGCATCGGCCACGCTCACGCCTGATTCACGACCCTGGTGGCATTGCATACACAGATTGTCATCTTCACCAGCGCCGAAGGTTGCGGTGGCGCCGCTGGGGAAGGTAGCGTCATCGAATACGTAGCGGGCCCAATCACCGCCCACGTTGGCATGGCAGGTGGAGCACATGAAGCCATTGGTGGTCGGGGCTGAGATAGTCACGCCTTCCTTGTGGTAGGTAGGTATGCCTTCACTGCTGTGACAGCGAGCGCAACTTCCTCGCACCTCACCATCGCCATCCCAATGGCGGAAGGGGGCCGTACTGCCAGCGAAGTGAGCAACATCATTGCGATGGGCGCCGGACAGATCAACCGGCGTGCTGAGCATCGTGTTGAGATCGGCAATCGAATCATGCAGAAGCTGGATGATGTACTTGGAATTGTGGGCGAAGGCGCCGGGATCTTTGACGGAAACCTGGTAGTTGTATGTAGCCTTCAGCAGACGCGCCGTCCAGGCGTTATAGCGGTTTCCGTAGTTGGTTTCGCCAGGATCCGGCTGGCCATTGGCATTGGTGTCGATAAAGAAATAAGGATACGAACTCCCATCGTAGACAATGGGCGTACCACTGATCTCGGTGGCATAGGCCTGAATGGCGGCGTAGAGCTTTTCTTGCAGCCCGGCTATCTCATAGTACATGCCTTCTGTCGTATTGCCATCGCCATCGTAGTCGACCTTTGACCCATTCATACGCACATCTTTCAGGTCTTCCACAGTGGTCACAGCAGTGTGACAAGTGGCACACTCATTGACCTGTACTTGCAGCGTGTGTGGATCATGGCATTCAATGCACTGATCGTAAGACGGCACATGCTGGAATTTCAGGTCGTAGGCCATCCCATCATATTCGTAGCCGCCCTTGGCAAGGGTGCCATACTGGGTGGCTGCGGCAGCAAAGTAATGGATATTGCGGAAGCTCATGCCGGCTGTGACGGCATCGACATCCGCGTCAGCGCCTTTGTCGACAATGTATTGATCGACGCTGACTTTGGATTCACGCCCCTGGTGGCACACCATACAACGGGATTCGTCACCCAGATTATTGACGGTTTCGCCTGAGGGGAAGGTAACGCTGGTCAATTGCAGAGTGGCGTCATTGTGGCAGGCAGCGCACTCGATGGTCGATCCTATAGGAGCTGCTTTGTCGACAACGCCGGCGGCGCTGCCGTCAACTCCCAGAAAGTCCATGTAGCCCCACGAGCTGTGGCACTTGGCGCAGGAAGTGGAAATTTCACCCTCTGCATCCCAATGGTGGAAAGCTGCGGCTGCGGTGTTGTTGTGCCCGGAGGTCGCCCACTGATCATAGAAAGGAATCACAACGGGAGGGCCACAGGGCGATAGTTGGAAGGGTAAAAAGATCTGTTCAGAGAACGGATTCCCTGGCGACGACAAGCCATCTTGCTGCAGATTATCTGGGCAGATGCCCCCTGGTACATCAGCGTTAACTTGTTGGGCTCTTCCCCCCACAAGAATCATTATGACCAGTAGTAATGCGGCGGTACTGAGCAGGACTTTCCTCATAGGTTTTACTCCTTGAACACAGAAACGAAGGGCGAAACATGGCAGAGGATGCATGAACCTGAATATTGCAGTGAAATTATCTGCCTGCACACAACATAATAGTACAAACAATTTATTATACTCTCTTTACTCTCATTGTTGTATGATTAAGATCACATTTGAGAAAATAAGATTGACAGAAAAAAGATGCACTTTTTTCATGAATTTTTAATTTTTGTGCTAGTGACCTGCAGATGAACGGTGGGATTCATTGAAACGATCCTTTGCGCTAGTTTATTCGTCAGCCCCTACACAGGAGCAGAGAAGGACGACAACGCTGGCGCTCGGCGGCGCAGCAAAAACTGAAGAACACAAATCCCACCCAAAATTCTGGGATGCACCCCGAACTGATCTCATGTTTGACCCCAGACCCTATCGACGGTAGAATAAAATTTTGCAATGACCATTCGACGACCTTCCGTCTATCTTGCTTCAGCAACAAATGACTATGCACCCAACTACCAGCGAACAAATCCGCCAGGCTTTCCTCGACTATTTCGAGGAGCAAAGGCACCAACGTGTTCCCAGCTCTTCTCTGATCCCGTACAACGACGACACCCTGCTGCTGACCAATGCCGGCATGGTGCAATTCAAAGATGTTTTTTTGGGCCTGGAAAAACGCCCCTACACCCGCGCCACCACTTCCCAGAAGTGTATGCGTGTTTCCGGCAAACACAACGATCTCGAGAATGTGGGGCCCTCTCCCCGACATCACACCTTCTTCGAGATGCTGGGCAACTTCAGTTTTGGCGACTATTTCAAACGGGACGCCAGTCGCTTTGCTTACGAATTTCTCACCACCGTCGTCAACCTCGACCACGACCGCCTGGTCTACACCGTGTACAAGGACGACGACGAGGCCTTTGCCATCTGGACGCAATACATGGGCATCGATCCCGATCGTGTGTATCGCATGGACGATAAGACCAATTTCTGGTCTATGGGCGATGTCGGGCCCTGTGGCCCCACCAGCGAGATCCACTACGATTGGGGCGCCGAAGCCTGCACCTGTGGCGATCCCGATTGTTCGGTATTGCTCGATAACGGCTGCGACCGTTGGCTGGAAATCTGGAACCTGGTGTTCATGCAGTTCAATCAAGACGCCACCGGCAAGCGCACGCCCCTGCCCAAGACCGGCGTAGATACGGGCATGGGCCTGGAGCGCATCGTCAGCGTGGTACAGAATACGCCGGTCAATTACGATAACGATCTATTTGTGCCGATCATGGCGCATCTGCAGGCGTTGCTGGGGCACAGCGATGCCCAACGCCGGCAGTATCAGGTGGGCTATCGCGTGATCGCCGACCATGCCCGGGCGGCGGCCTTTTTAGTGGCCGACGGTGTGCGTCCCGGCGCCAACGGTCCCGGCTATGTCCTGCGCATGGTCATTCGTCGCGCACATCGTTTTGGCCGCAAAATCGGCTTCACCGAACCGTTTATCGCCCGCGTGTGTGATGCAGTCATCACCAAGATGGGCAATGTGTATCCCGAATTGCCCCAGCGCCGCAAATGGATCGAAACCATCGTCACTCAGGAAGAGGAACAGTTTATCGTCACCCTGGATAGGGCGCTGGTGGAGCTGGAACGCGCTTTGGCCGAGTTGGATGCCCGGGGTGTGCGCATTCTGGCGGGCAAAACCGCTTTCGATCTCAAATCCACCCACGGCCTGCCTTTCGAAGTCACTCGCGACATCTGCCAGGAACGCGGCTACACGGTGGACGAGGCCGGTTATCTGCAAGCCGACGCCACCCATCGCCGCACCAGCCAGGGACGCCTGAACGAAGCCATCTATGCCCAGGGCAGCGAGGTCTATACCGCCGCCTTTGCAGCCTTGCAACGTCGGGGCTTCCTGCCCGACAGCGGTATCCGTCAGGATCCCTATGGTTCCCACAGCCGTACCACCCAACTGTTAGGTATTCTGGCCCATGACAAGCTGGTAGAAACCGTTGCCGCCGGACAGGAAGTGGATTTGATCCTGGCCGAGACGCCTTTTTATATCGAATCGGGCGGTCAGGTGAGCGACACCGGCGAGATCGAAGGCGAGAACTGGCGGGCCGAAGTGCTCAACGTGCGCCGCCCCATTCCCGGCCTGATCCTGCATCGTGCTCGAATACAAGGCGGTCGGGCACAGGTGGGAGCAGCGGTCACAGTGCACGTCGATAGTCGCCGCCGCTGGGACATTATGCGCAATCACACGGCCACGCACCTCCTGCATCGCGCCTTGCGGAATCTCTTCGGCGAGCATGTCGAGCAGGCGGGTTCCCTGGTGGCTCCCGACCGACTGCGCTTCGACTTCCGTTATGATGCGGCGCTGACCGGAGACGAGCTGCGCCAGATCACCGACAGCGTGAACGAGGCCATCCTCAGCCATTATCCCGTGCACATCCAATCGAAGCCCCTGGCAGAGGCCCTGCAAGAGGGGGCGACAGCCCTGTTTGGCGAAAAATACGGTGATATCGTGCGCACCGTGCGCGTGGGCAGCGAAGACAACCCCTGGAGCTATGAGCTGTGTGGCGGCACCCATGTCGAAAATACGTCCCAGATTGGGTCATTCATCATCACCGGCGAAGGCTCTGTGTCGGCCGGCGTGCGCCGTATCGAAGCGGTGACCGGCTTTGGCGCCGAAGCCTACGCCCTCGATCATATCTCCACCCTCGAACATATCGCTCGCGAGTTGCATGTGTCGCCGCAGACGGTGCCCCAAAAAGTGCAGGAGCTTCAGGATCATCTCAGTGCCATGAATCGGGAATTGCAAAAGCTGCGCCAGCAACTCATCGCCCAGCAGGCCCGCGAAGTGGTGGCAAAGGCAGTCGATGTGGCCGGTGTGCCCGTGATCGTCACCCGGGTGCAGGCAGCCAATGTTCACGATCTACGGATCATGGCCGACGATCTGCGCAGCAAACTGGGCTCGGGCATCGTCGTGTTGGGCGCCGTGCTCAACGATAAACCCATGCTGCTGGCAGCCACCACCAAGGATGTCGTGCAACGCGGCGCCCATGCCGGCAATCTGGTGAAGGCGCTGGCGCCGATCATTGGCGGCGGTGGCGGCGGCCGTCCCGACATGGCGCAGGCTGGCGGTCGCGACATCGGCAAGCTTGACGCCGCCTTGGCCGCGGCCACGGCCACTATCGCCCAACAGCTCCCTTCCTGATACACTCTGGTCGCCTGAGCGCTTCAGATTCGACCTGTATCCCCGTTATGACCCCACATCAAGTACAATTGAATGCCCCCGCCACCCTGGCTGCAGCAGTGGCTGCTTTGCGGCAGGCTCAGCCGGGTGCACAGGTGCTTCTCATACTGCCCACACAGGTGGATGAACTGGCACATGTCGTGCGCCTGCAAACCCTGCGACGTCAGGCAGACGCCTTGGGCGTGCAAGTCGGTCTGGTCACAGATGATGCCGATGTCCGCTATCATGCCCGCGCTGCCCGCATCCCCACCTTTCGCAAGGTCGCCAGGGCCAGTCGTCGCTGGCGTTATCCACCGGCCCCGCCAGCCCTGCCTTCCCCGGCCACTGTCCGACCCCTGGTAGCCTCTCCCCCACCAGACGTAGGCCTTGGTCTCCACGCTCCAGACATCGTCACATTGCCTCACAAAACCATCCTTGTGGGCAGCACCCGTCGCAAAAAACGATCTGTATGGCTGGTGGCACTGGGATACCTTTTGTTGTTGGTGGTCATCGCAGGGCTGGCGGCAGGCGCGGCAGTGCTGCTGATTCCGCAAGCAACGGTCACGCTGGTGCCCGCCCGCACCCGTTTTGTCAGCTCCGAGCAAATCACGGCCCGTGTCGGCATCGAAAACGCCTCCTATTTCAACCTGTTGGTGCCCGCCCGCAACGTGCAGACCCGTGTCGAAGCCTTTGACACCATCGCCACCACCGGCGTGGAAGAAGCCCCAGTGGGCAAAGCCACCGGCATTGTGCGCTTCATCAATCGTAGCAGCCGTGAGATCGTGGTGCCGACGGCCACCATCCTGCGCACCACCACGGGCAATAATGTGCGCTTTCGCATCACCGAGGCCGTCACAGTGACGGCCGGCATTGGCCAGAGCGCCAACGCTCTCATCGAGGCTGTCAAGCCCGGTCGTAAAGGCAACATCCCCGCCCTCACCATCAACGAGATCGAAGGTCCGCTCAACCTCTCGCTGCGGGTTAGCAACGAAAGCCCCACGGCCGGCGGCACGGTCGAACCGGTGGCCGTGGTCACCGCCGCCGACAAAGAGCGCCTGCTGGGCAAGCTGCAGGCCGCATTACAACAACAGGCTTATACGCGCCTGGGCGAGAGCCTGCAGCAGGGGGAAGCGATCCCACCCGAGACCGTACGCACCTTCACCCTGGCCGAAACCTACGATCGTTTTGCCGGTGAACATGCCGATGTCCTGGGGCTACAACTGCAACTGCTGGCCCGAGGCCTGGCCGTGGATGTGACCAGTGCTCAGGCATTGGTCGAACGCTCCCTGCGCGAAAGCATTCCCGCCGACCATTTTTTCCTGGAAGAAACCATCCAGGTCAGTTCGCCCACCTTTGTGCGCTTTAGCGATAAGGCCGTCGACATGACCCTCACGGCCAGCGCCGACACGCTCGTCCCCATCAAGGTCAACGAAGTGCGGACGCTGCTGGCGGGCGTGCCTTTGCATGCTGCTTCCCGGCGCCTGCAAGAGGCCTTTGCCCTGGAACAACCGCCCGTGATCACGCTCGAACCCAACTGGCTCGGCCGTTTGCCCACCATCCCCACCCGCATACGCGTCCTCGTGCTGCAATCGCCCTGAGTGCATCTGATTCATGACAACCTGGTTGGCCCTGGACATAGGCGACAAACGCATCGGTCTGGCGGTGGGCAATAGCGCCGCCTGGCTGGCGCGGCCGCACAGCATCGTCGTACGCCGTAGCAAGCGCGCCGATGCTGCCGAGATTGCCCGAGTGGCCGCTCACGAAGGCGCCGATGCCCTGCTGGTCGGCCTGCCCTACAACATGGATGGCAGCGAAGGGCCTCAGGCCAAGCGTGTGCGCAATTATGCCAGACAGCTCATCACGCACGTACCTTTGCCCATGCAATTTGTCGATGAACGGCTCAGCTCCTTTGCCGCCGATCAGATTTTGCAACAAAACCGTCCCCGCAAACCCGGTGGCAAAAAAAGACACAATGATGACGTAGCCGCCGCCGTTTTTCTGCAGGCCTTTCTCGATCAGCAGCGGTCCGCCGTTGCCCGGGCAGCCGCCGACCACTCGTCATAACCCGTTTAGCAACTTCCCCGCCCAACTCTCCAATCCCCAATCCAATGAAAATCATCCGCACTTTCATGCGTTTTCTCATCTTTGCCTCGGTGTTGATCATCATCGCCGGCGTGGCCTGGATGGCCCACGCCTGGACACAGCAGCAGACGGTGGCGTATCAGGACGAAGGCAGCGGCAGCAAGCAAGTGCGCTATGTTGATGCTCCCTGGCGTAAGCTCAATCCCGACACCATCGAAGAGCAGGCGCTGTCTTTTTATCTGAACCTCAATCGCTCTACTCTCGAACAGCCGCTGGACCCTACCGGCCAGCCCCGCGCCTTTCGTGTGGAATTGGGCGAAACCGCGTACGATATCTCCGAGCGTCTGCAAGACCTGGGCCTGATTCAAAACGCCGGCATTTTTCGCCTGTACATGCGGCTGAACGGCATTGATCAGAAGCTGGAAGCGGGGGATTTTCAACTGTCACCGGCGATGAACGCGTTTGAAATCTCTGATGCCCTGCAAAACGCCCGCGGCGAAGACGTGCTGGTGCGTATCCCAGAAGGGCGGCGGGCCGAAGAAATCGCTTTGTTGCTGGAGGACGAAGGCATTGTCGTGGCTGCTGACTTTTTGGCGGCTGTGCGCACCGGCGATACGGCCCTGCTGGGGCTGGGCGACTATCCCTTGCTGCAAGACAAGCCTGCCGGCCTGTCGTTCGAGGGCTATTTGTTCCCCGATACCTATCGCCTGCCCGTCCATGCCACCCCATCCGATATTTTGGGCGTCATGTTCGATACCCTGGAGCTGAAGGTGGATGCGGAAATGCGGGCGAAGATCGCTGCCAGCGGCCGCACCTTCCATCAGGTGCTCACTTTGGCATCCATTGTCGAACGCGAAGCCGCCTTGGCCGAAGAGCGCCCCATCATCGCCTCCACCTATCTCAATCGCCTGGGCGAAACCTGCGCCAACGAAGTATTCGGCTATCTGGCCGCCGACCCCACGGCCCAGTACGCCATGGGCTACGACTCCGAGCAAAAAACCTGGTGGCCCACCGTGCCCGATGTGCAGGACTATCTCAAGATCAACTCGCCCTATAACACCTATCTCTATCCCGGGTTGCCTCCTGGCCCCATCGCCAGCCCGGGCCTGGCATCGATACAAGCAGCGATCTCGCCGGCAGACACCAACTATTGCTACTTTGTCGCCAGCTCTGGCGGAGCGCATGTGTTCTCGGTCACTGGCGCCGAACACCAACTCAACGTGCAAACGTACCAACGCTAAACGAGCATGATGCACTCAATCCGTTCTGCGCCACACCGCACCGCATCTCCCGGCCAGGGGGGCAATTCCTCGCGGCTGGGGCTGGTGTGGAAGCTGGGGATATGGATCATCGCCCTGGCGACGTTGGCCGCCTGCCTGCCGACCAGCAGCCCGCCCGTGGTCAAGATCGGCCTCATCGCCCCTTTTGAAGGGCCTTCCCGGCCTCTGGGTTACAGTGTGCTCTACGCGGTCAAGCTGCGTCTGAGCCAGTGGAATGCGGCGGCCGCCAGTCCCCGGGTCGAGCTGGTCGCACTGAACGATGACAGCGATCCGGCGCTGGCCGCGGCATTGGCGGCGCAACTGGCCGTCGATCCCGATATCGTGCTGGTGCTGGGCCCGCCCCAAGGCCACACCGCCCGGGCCGCCTGGCCGGCGTTGGCCGCGGCCCATCTCCCCACCCTCAGCCTGGTACCCCAGCCGGATGCCCTGCCCCCCTCCCTGGCTCCGTTTGCCGGGCGGGAATCGGATGTGCAGCAGGCATTGCAGGCGGTTGGCATCACTGCCCCATTGGCCTACTCGGCGCCCGGGGACGGGCCGGTGGTATGGATGGGCGATCCCTACACATTGGCCCAATCCCTGCAAGAACAGCCGCAGCAAGTGGTCGCCGCGGGGTCTGTAGCGCTGGAGGATGCCTTCGTCGCCTGGGCTGGCGATGCTGCCGATCATCTACCGTGGGCCATGGCCGTGCCCACACCGTGGCCACCGTCTTGGGCGGATGCGTATCAACAGTTGGCGGGCGTGGCCCCCACGCCCATGGCGGCGCTGGCCTATGCCGCCACCGACGAGGCATTGCGCCTGCTCCCTGCTGCCCCTGATCGCCCCCGCATGGCCGCAGCGCTGTCGCAGATCGCAGCGCCCCCCGTGCAGGTTTTCCAGCGCGCAGGGGCCGAATGCTGTATCCCTTATGAGGCCCGTCATGACTGATCGTGCGTTGCTCCATGTGCTGATGATCGCCAGTGAATTTCGTCTGCATAAGGTGGGCGGTTTAGGCTCGCATGTGGTGGCACTGGCCCCACGCCTGGCCGATGTGCTGGCGCTGCATCTGGTGGTGCCACAGTTTGAGCGCCTGGGGGCAGCAGAGGAATCGTTGGGGCGTTACGGCCGCCTTTATCGCGTGGATGCACAGCATCCTCAGGCCGGTGAAACGTTCGATCATCAGGTGTGGGAGATGAATGACCGTTTGAACGAATTCATCCGGGGGCAGTTATTGCCGCGACAGCATTACGATGTGCTGCACGTGCATGATTGGCTGAGTGGCTATGTGGCCAATGATCTGCATCGCAATTTTGGCCTGCCCCTGGTGATCACCATTCACGCCACCGAACACGGACGCATGAATGGTCGTGTGTCCGCCAACCCCCTCAGCCAGCGCATCCATCTGGCCGAGACCTATCTGGCGCAACATGCCGATAAGATCATTGCCTGTAGCGAATTTATGCGTCAGGAAATCAGCCACGCTCTGGCAGTGCCGGCGCAGAAGATTGCCGTGGTGCCCAACGGGGTGGATATCATGCCGGCGCTGCGCCAAACGCGCCACGATCCGGCCCTGCAGGCATGGCGCCGGCAGTGGGTCGCGGCCGATGCCCCCATGCTGTTCTTTGTGGGTCGGCTGGTGGGCGATAAAGGGCCTGATTTACTACTCGCGGCCATGCCCGAGATTTTACAACATTTTCCGGACGCCAAGGCCGTGCTGGCTGGCAAAGGCCCCTTTGACGAGCATCTGCGTCGCCTGATCGACCAACTGGATCTGGCCGCACATGTCGTACTTCCGGGATTTATCAGCGACGCCGATCGGCAGCGTTTTTATGCCGCCGCCGACGTGGCCGTTTTCCCCAGCCGCTACGAGCCCTTCGGGATCGTGGCCCTGGAGGCCATGGTGGCTGGCGTACCGGTCGTGGTAACAAAGGTGGGCGGTTTGCAGGAAGTGGTCGAACATGGCGTCACGGGGTGGTGTGTGGAACCGGGCCGCGCCGACACACTGGCCTCAGGCATCCTGCAGGTGCTCCACCATCCGCACGAGGCCCAACGTCGGGCCGAAACCGCCCGGCAACACGTGATGGCACGGTATGGCTGGGACCGGGTGGCGCAGCAGACGATCGCGGTGTATGAGAGCCTGTTAGCGTCGTAAAGCAGTCCGTGCGACGCACTTATAAACTGGCACTGGCGTCTTCCAGCCCGTTGCTCATGGCTGAATGCGGCGGCGATCAACCGGTGTCCCTGGCAAGGGTGCGTCCCATGTTTTTGGTGGCGTGTGTTGGCCACGCCCCACGTCAATCTTTAAATCGTTAGGCGGTAAACCATAATAATTTGCAAACGCATAAAGAAAAGTTGAAAAATTTACGAACATATGGAAAAGAATCCTGCAAAATTGCAGTCATTCACGGAGGACCAGGTGCCGGCGGAGAGATGGCCCCAGTAGCCCGTAGACTCGCGTCCGGCTGGGGTGTATTGGAACCGATTCAAACAGCGACATCACTTAAAGGACAGGTCGAGGAGTTAAGAACAGTTCTGCAAAACTACGGAGACCTTCCTGTCACCTTGATAGGTTTTTCTTGGGGAGCCTGGCTCAGTTTTATCGTTGCTGCTCATTATCCCACCATCATCAAGAAGCTGATCCTTGTCAGCAGTGGCCCCTATGAAGAGAAGTATGTTGCGAGACTTCAAAAGACCAGGTTAAGCCGTCTCAGTGAAGAAGAAAGAACAGAGTTTGAGTCTACCATCAGGGCTTTAACGGATCCTGCGACCGTGGATAAAGACACGTTATTTGCGCGGCTTGGAGCATTAGCTTCAAAAACCGACGAGTATGATCCAATCATAGCCGAATTAGAAGAATCCGGTTTGGTCGGTAGTCAGGGTGATATCTTTCAGGGCGTGTGGAAGGAGGCGGCGGAGTTGAGAAGGAGCGGGGAGCTTCTGGAACTCGGAAAACAAATCAAATGTCCGGTTATTGCGATTCACGGAGACTACGATCCCCATCCGGCTGAAGGGGTGCAAAAGCCTCTGTCTGCTACTCTCAAGGGCTTTCGGTTCATCCTGCTCAGGAACTGCGGACACACGCCTTGGATCGAACGACAGGCGAAAGATAAGTTTTATAGAGTTCTTCGTGATGAATTACAATGAAGTGAAATGACCGCCCAATTGGGCGTCAAGTGGAATGGCTGCGCCATGGGCAACGCCGCGAAATAGGGTGCGAGTTCGGAATAGCGACATTCAAAAAGTTTAGTAGGTTGGTGCATCGCGCCAGCAGGTCGTGCGACGCACTTAAAAAGCTACTGTCGCCGGGCCTTTTGCTGCAAGGTGTACAAAAAATTCAGCGCTTCCAACGGCGTCATCGTGTTCACATCCACGTTTTCGATCTCCTGGCGGATGGCATCCGGGCCTTCGTTGAACAGATCGAGCTGCATGGGACTGCCTTCGATGCTGAGCGTGCCATTTTCGGCAGACTGGCGCTCCAGTTGTTGCATAATCTCGTTGGCGCGGACGATGACCTGCTTGGGCAAGCCAGCCAGTTGGGCCACGTGGATGCCGTAGGACTTGTCGGCGCCGCCGGAACGGATTTCGTGCAGGAAAACCACCGTGTCCCCCTGCTCGGCCACGGCCACATGCTGATTGACGACATGCGGCAGGCGTTCGGCCAGGGCGGTCAGCTCGTGATAATGCGTGGCAAAGAGGGTGCGAGAGCGCAGCTTGGGGTGGCTGTGAATGAATTCGATCACAGCCCAGGCAATGGCCATGCCGTCGTAGGTGCTGGTGCCGCGGCCCAGTTCATCGAGGATGAGTAAAGAGCGCTCGCTGGCGTGATTGAGGATATTGGCGGTCTCCACCATTTCCACCATAAAGGTAGACTGACCGCTGTGGATTTCGTCCTGAGCGCCGATGCGGGTGAAGATGCGGTCCACAAGGCCAATGTGGGCGGCGTCAGCAGGAACAAAAGAGCCGATTTGGGCCATGAGGGCGATGAGCGCAACCTGGCGCAGGAAAGTCGATTTACCGGCCATATTCGGTCCGGTGAGGATAATGATGGCGCTGTCAGCATCGAGATAAGTATTGTTGGGGGTGAAGGCTTGGGAGCGTTGCGTCAGCTCCACTACCGGATGTCGGCCGCCGCGGATGTCGAGGATTAGATCATCGCTTAACTGCGGGCGCACATAGCGATTATTCACCGCCACCTCGGCCAGGGCACTCTGCACGTCGAGAGCGGCGAGGGCCGCAGCCATAGCCAGCAGCCGCGGCGCCATATCGGCTATTTGATTCACAACGCCGCGATAGATCTGGGTTTCGAGATCGAGCAGGCGTTCCTGGGCATTGAGGATCAGCGATTCGTATTCTTTGAGTTCGGGCGTGATATAGCGTTCGGCATTGACCAGCGTCTGTTTGCGGATGTAGTCATCGGGCACCAGAGAGGTGTTGGCCTTTGTCACTTCCAGATAATAGCCGAATACCTTGTTGTAACCCACCTTGAGCTTTTGAATGCCGGTGCGTTCGCGTTCGTGTTTTTCCAGGCCTGCGATATAGGCGCGGGCATCCTTGGCGGCCAGAGTGATGCTATCCAGCTCGGCGTTATAGCCGGGACGGATGACGCCGCCTGTGGCCAACGTGGCGGGCGGCTCCTCAGAGATGGCGGCCACGAGCAACTGCAACGCCTCGCTGCACAAGTCCAGTCCTGCGGCTTGCCCCACCCTTTCGGCAATCTCCCGCACTTTGGGTAATGCGTTCAGGCTTTCTCTGAGCCCCACCATATCCCGCGGCAGGGCGATCTTCTGGATGCAGCGGTTGGTCCAGCGTTCGATATCGCCGATCCGGTGCAACAGCTCGCGCAGTTCGGCCCGCTCCATGCCGGCGTTGCCCCAGGTCTCGACCGCGTCCAGGCGCTGGTTCAGCGCTTCGACATTGAGCAGAGGCTGACTGAGGCGACGGCGCAGCAAACGTCCGCCCATGGCGGTGCGGGTTCTGTCGAGCACCCAGAGCATCGAGCCTTTGCGCTGACCCTCGCGCAGGGTCTCCACCAGCTCCAGGTTGCGCCGGGTGGCCGGATCGAGCAGCATGTAGGCGTCGATGCTGTACGTGTGCAGGGCCAGCAATTGACCCAGAACCTGCTTTTGGGTTTCGTGCAGATAAGCAATGAGAGCGCCGGCAGCGGAAATCGCCGGCGGCAGGCCCTCGCAACCAAAACCGGCCAGGGTGCTGACGCCGTAGTAGTCGAGCAGGGCCTGACGGGCAGCCTCGGTTTCGTAGCGCCAGGCGTCGTAGGGCGTGGTGTGATACTGTTCGGCGATGACGGGGTAGCCCCCGCTGTCGGGAATGAGCACTTCGGCCGGAGCCAGGCGGGCCAATTCTTCCTGGGCGCGGCGAGCCACATCGGCGCCACCGATCTCGGTGACGGCGAATTCGCCGGTGGTGATATCCGCGTATGCCAGGCCGGCGCGCTGGCCGCCTTCGAAAATGAGGGCGGCAATGTAATTGTTTTTGCGCTCGTCCAGCAGGCCGGGTTCCACCAGCGTGCCGGGGGTGATCACGCGAATGACGTCGCGATCTACCAGACCATTGCCCACCTCGCCCACCTGCTCACAGATGGCGACTTTGTAGCCAGCGTTGACGAGTTTGGCAATGTAGGTCTCGGCGCTGTGCCAGGGCACACCGGCCAGGGGCACACGTTGTCCTTTGCTGACGGGGCGGCTGGTAAGCGTGACCTCACCTACTTCGGCGACGATCTTGGCATCTTCGTCGAATGTTTCGTAAAAGTCACCCAGGCGGAAGAACAAAATGGCATCGGGATATTGTTTTTTGATCCGTAGGTATTGACGACGCATGGGGGTTGACATGGGTCTGATTTTAACGAAGGCGGGCGCTGGAGGCAAACTGGAATAGTTCGTGTTGCACGTCTGTATTTATCCGCGTTTCGGCGCTGGTCCGCGTCCCCACTCTTGGCGGTTTGAGGCGAAGCTTCGCCAGACAGTGACGAAATCTGTGGCTAAAAATGCTTTGGGAAGCTGCCGGTGTCATTTTCGCCAGACGCCAGTTCCTTAGAGCGACGACCGGGCCCGCTCTACGGAAATCACGCTGGGCACCCGGCCCAACCGGGTGATGAGCCGCGCCAGTTGATGGGCATCTTTGACATTAAGTGTCAGGTGAATTTGGGCTGTGGGATTTTTCTGCGAGGCATCGGAGCTGGTGGTGCTGATGTTGACGCCTTCTGCTGCCACCACACCTGCTATATCGCGCAGCAAACCAGCCCGGTTCCAGGCCTGGATCAACAATGGCACGGGATGCGTGGGCGTCACTCCCCCCCATTCCACATGGATCAGGCGTTCGGGCTCAACGCGATTGATGACGTTGGGGCAATCCGCGCGGTGAATCGTCACCCCCCGCCCCCGGGTGACATAACCGATAATGGGCTGGCCCGGCGACGGGTTACAGCATTGCGCTAACCTGGTCAGCAGGCCTTCCACACCCAATACGCGTACTTCGGTGCCGTTCACAGGCGTCGGCGCTGGCGCCTCTTCTGGTAAATCCAGGCGGTCATCGGCGCTAAGCTCGCGAGATTTATTCTGGCTGGCCAGCACTTTACCGGTCACGTGTTCGATGGAGATGTCGCCATAGCCGATGGCGGCCAGGAAATCTTCCAGATCATCGTACTCATTCTCGAACTCTTTGGCGACCTGTTCGAAACTCACCGAGCGCAGATTAAGCTGCTTGAGCAATCGGTCCAGGGCCTGGCGCCCGGCGGCAATATTCAGGTCGCGGTCTTGTTTGCGGAACCAGGCCTTGATTTTGGCGCGGGCCCGTCGCGTCTTCACGAAGCCCAGGTTCTTATTCAGCCAATCACGGCTGGGCCCCCCGCGTTTGGCGGTAATAATTTCCACCTGGTCCCGATTTTTGAGCTGATGGTCCAGCCGCACCAATTTCCCATTCACGCGGGCACCGCGGCAGCGATTCCCCACCTCGGTGTGAATACGATATGCAAAATCGATGGGTGTGGCCCCTGCCGGCAGGCTCAGCAGATCACCGGCGGGGGTAAACACGTACACGCGGTCGCCAAACAGGTCTTCGCGCATATCTTCCATCAGTTCGGCGGCGCTGGGCGTATCCTCTTCATAGCTCATCAACGCCCGTAACCAGGCCACCTTGTTGGCGAATTCCGCAGAGTGTTTTTGCCCCCCCTCCTTATAGCGCCAGTGGGCCGCCACACCTTGCTCTGCCAGTTGGTGCATTTCGTGGGTACGAATCTGCACCTCCATGTGCACCTTGCTTGGCCCCACAACTGCCGTGTGCAATGATTGATACCCGTTCTCTTTGGGGCGGGCGATGTAATCATCAAATTCACCGGGAATCGGCATCCAACGATTATGAATCAAGCCCAAAACACTGTAACAATCGCCGACACCTTCGACCAGCACGCGGAAGCCGTGAATATCATAGACCTTTTCAAAAGGGATGCCTTTACGCTGCATCTTGCGCCAGATCGAATAAATATGCTTGGGGCGGCCGGTCACTTCGCCCTTGATTCCCGCAGCCTGCAGATCGGCCTGGATGAGTTCGATCACTTGTTGCACAAATTGTTCGCGTTGGCGTCGCCTCTGATTCAACTGATCTTTCAGGTCCTGATAGACCTCGGGCTGCAAATGCCGGAAAGCCAGATCTTCCAACTCCCATTTGATCTGCCACATCCCCAGACGGTTGGCCACGGGCGCAAAAATGTTCATTGTTTCCTGGGCGATACGCCGACGCTTGTCTTCCCTGGGGTGCCCCTGCAAAGTCCGCATGTTATGGAGGCGGTCGGCCAGCTTGATGACCAGAATAAGCGGATGATCCACCGAACTCATGAAAAGCTGGCGCATGTTCTCAGCCCACTCGTTCTGGCGCGTGGGGGCCAGTGGCAGCTTGTCTCCATGTGACCCCAAACCCCTGACGCGATTGCCATGATTGTCGGTGGGCTCAAGCTCACGACGCGTGTCCTTGGATAATTTCGTTACTCCCACAACCATACGGCGTACCAACAAGCCAAATTGCTCTTCCAGTTGTTCCGGCGTGATCTCGCAGTCTTCCACCACATCATGCAGCAAGCCGGCGGCCAGGGTTTCGGCGTCGCTGTGTAAATCGGCCAGGATATCCGTGACAGCCAGGGGATGGGTCACGTAATCTTCGCCCGAGCTGCGCTTCTGCCCGCGATGAGCTTGCTCGGCCACATCATAGGCGCGACGCACAAGGATCAACTCGTCCGGCCCCAGGTAGGTCAGCTTGGCCATCAATTCTTGAATTGTGGGGGGCGTATACGCTGCCATAGATCACCATGGGGTGCAGAAGAGGATATCAAACAGATATGACGGCACCTACCTACATGCCATCTCTGCGTTCATTATAGCGTCTCTGGCGAGGTGAAGCAATGATTATGGGTGTGTGGGGCAAGATTTTGGATGAGTCCCACCGATTGAAATCGGGGCTAGGGGGCCTGCGGCCGCCGGGCGGTCGGTGCCAGCGGAACCGCACCTTTATTGACGCGTGCACTTGGCCCCGGGCAGACGGCGAATTCGCTTCCCCGATCACTTTTCGTCTGTGGCAGACATTGCGCCAATATGGCCGCCGGGGGTACAATGCGCCAGATACAGGCATACATCCGTGCTGCCGGTCATCGTGCCCTCGCAGCACCTGTTCGCCTGCTCTTTTGCTGTTGCACCATTCCAGTCATCACGACGGAGATCACCCCTTATGAAAGACTTATCGCAGCTTTTAAGCAGTATTCCTCCATCCGCCACCCTGGCAGTGAACGATAAAGCCAAGGCACTCAAAGCTGCCGGCCGGGATGTCATCTCTTTGGCCGGCGGTGACCCTGATTTTGATACCCCGCCCACCGTCGTCGAGGCCGCCATCGCCGCCCTGAAGGCTGGTGATACCCATTATCCCCCTTCGCGGGGCACCATGGCCCTGCGCCGGGCCGTGGCCGACAAATGCGCCCGGGAGTACGGCATGGAAGTGGACCCCGCCCGCCAGGTGTTGGTCAGCCCTGGGGCCAAGTTCCTTATCTATGCCATCATGGCGGCTCTGACCAATCCCGGCGACGAGATCATCATCTTTGAGCCTTACTGGGTCTCCTACGTACCCATTGTGAAATTGGTGGGCGGCATACCGGTGACAATCACTTTGCCCGCCGCCGATAATTTTCGCATTCGGGCCGAGCTGCTGGCTGCCCACATCAGTCCTCGCACCAAGGCGATCCTGGTCAATTCGCCCAACAATCCTACCGGCCGCGTCCTGAGCCCGGACGAAGCAGAAGTGATCCGGCAGGCAGCGCTCGAGCACGATCTCTATGTCATCTCGGATGAGATTTACGAAAAGCTGATTTATGAAGGCCGGCACATCAACCTGGCCTCATTGCCCGGCATGGCCAAGCGCACCATCACCGTGAATGGTCATTCCAAAGCCTATGCCATGACCGGTTGGCGCCTGGGCTGGGCAGCCGGCCCGGCCGACGTGATCGGTTTGGCCGCTAAGCTGCAAAGCCAGTCTGTTACATCGGCGGCCTCGTTTACGATGTCAGCCGGGGTTGTGGCCCTGGAAGGAGTGGACGAAGAGGTGGAAACCATGCGCCGTGCCTATCAAGAGCGCCGTGATTTTATGGTGGATGCCTTGAATGCAATTCCGGGTGTCGAATGCACCAACCCGCAGGGAGCCTTTTATCTGTTTGTTCGTTTCCCGGGGTTGGGCAACGATTCTTTGCAGATTGCCAACCGCCTGTTGGAAGACGCCGAGATCGCGGCCACGCCTGGCATTGCTTTCGGGCAGGCCGGTGAGGGACACGTCCGCTTCTCGTATGCCACCAGCATGGACGACCTGAAACGGGCAGTCGAGCGCATCCGCCGTTTGATGCCCTGATCGATGCCAGCGTTCGCTGTGCTCGCCAATTTGCCTTCTGACTCCGATCTGAGTATACTTGCAAATGCCGTCGGGGCGTAGCGCAGCTCGGTAGCGCGCTTGAATGGGGTTCAAGAGGTCGGGCGTTCGAATCGCCCCGCCCCGACCAAGGCGATGGGCCGATGGACCACCATCCATCGGCCCTCTTTTTCATCCCCAAGCTTTTATTGGCAGATCAATGCCGATCATTCATCAGGTACGTAATGTGACTGTGGCTTTCGAATTATGGGAGCCTTATGTGGCCGGTCTGGCAGAAGAAGACCGGACACTTTTGACACGAGTGCGCGACGCCATGGGTTTGGCCGCCGATGTTAGCCGCTCGGATGTGATGCTGCTTATTCCTGGGCAGGCATACGGCATCTGTGTGGCCGTCCATGCGCGACCGCATTCGATGGCTTCGTTGTATGATGATGCCGTCGCCGGCGTGTGCTACCCGGCTTCGGAACGGCGCTGGCTGTGGCGCACCGTGTATCAGGGTAAACGCACACAACGCCTGATCGATGACATGCCTGATCAGCGCTCGCAGGTGAGCCAGCAATTTTGGCCGGTCATGGGCCAAGAGCGCCCCATCGCGGCTGTGGGCGTGTATACCAATGCCATCGAGCGTGAGCGGCACCGGCGCCGTGACTCGGCCTTTCAGCGGGCCTTGGCTCAGTTTTTGCGCATGCTCAGCCAGGGCGCCATTGCCGGCAGCGACGAAATCCCCCCCTTTACCGAACAAAACGGCATTATCTTCGTCGACCACGCCGGCAGATACCGCTATCTCAGCGGGCAGGCGTCGAATGCGTACCGACGTTTGGGCTATCTGGATGATCTGCGGGGGCGGGCGTTGAAGGAGGTTGGGGCCGGAGACTGGCGTATTGTCAAACAAGCCTGGAATGAAAGACGCTGTGTTTTCTCGGAAGATACCGTGCAGGAACGCATTTTGCTGCGTAGTGCCATTCCCCTGTTTGGCAACCCTCAACGATGGCTGAGCGAAAAATTCTTTGGCAAACTGTCCGATGACAATCGCTACGGCGCCTTGCTCCTGATCAAGGATGAGACCGAGTCACGCCACAAGGCTCGCCAACTCAAAGTGAAGGCCATGCTGCTCAAAGAAGTGCATCATCGGGTCAAGAACAATCTGCAGATGCTGATCTCGATCACCAGCATGCAAGCTCGCCGCGCCCAAACTGAAGAAGCCCGCCAACTGCTGCACGACACCACGAACCGCATCATGAGCATTGCCGTGATCCACGAAGCCCTGTCTTTGGGCGAAGATCAAATCCTGGATTTGCGGGCCGTGATCGAGCGGGTGATCAGCCAGGTGCAGGCCGGCGTATTGCAACCCCAAGGCCAGGTGCACATTGTGCTGGCCCAGGCCGATCCCGTCATGTTACCCACGGCCAAGGCCACTGTTTGCGCCCTGGTCCTGAACGAGCTATTGCTCAATGCCTTGGAACATGGGTTTGATGCCCACACAACCGGGCGCATCGAGGTGCAATTAGCGGATCGAGATGGTATAATTGAGCTCGCAGTCAGCGACAATGGTCGCGGTCTGCCGAGCCAATTTTCACTTGATCAAGAAAGTAGCCTGGGGCTGGACATTATCAGCACCCTGGTGCAGGAAGATCTGCGCGGGACATTTGAACTGATCCCACAGATCGGCGCCGGAACCCAGGCGATTGTCCGTTTCCCCAGGTACACCTAAGCACTCCTCGTCAACCACAGATTTTACAGATGAGTAACAAAAAAACTGAGCTGTCTCTGCCATCTGTGATTGCACTCAGCACGAAAGTGCCATTCTTTGAGGAAGTTGTAGTGACTTTCCCTAAAGCTTTTTCTGGAGCCAAATCGTTATGACTGAAACCCCCGAACGTAAGCGCATCATTATTTGCGACGATCAATCCCTCATCCGTCGCGATTTACGAGAGATGTTAAGCAACCAGGGCTATCTGGTGGTCGGCGAAGCCGGCGAGGGCCGCGCTGCTGTGCAAATGGCGCGCCAGCTTGTGCCCGACCTGGTGATCATGGATATTAAGTTTGAAGGAGATGACTACGATGGCATCGACGCTGCCCGCGAGCTGACGACCGAAGGCATCGCCCCGGTGCTCTTGCTCAGCGCTTACAGCCAGCGTGATCTCGTCGACCGCGCCCGCGAAGCCGGCGTTGTGGGCTATCTGGTCAAGCCTTTCACCGAAGCCGATCTGACCCCGGCCATCGAGACGGCACTCGCCCGTTTTCAGGAGTTTGATGACGTCAAACAACAGGCCGAAAGCCTGCAGGAGGCCCTCGATACCCGCAAGGCCGTGGACCGAGCTAAGGGCCTGCTCATGGATCGCAAAGGCATGACCGAAGCCGAAGCCTTCCGACGTATTCAAAAGCTATCGATGAATTTCCGCAAACCCATGCGTGAAGTGGCCGACGCCATCATCCTGGCGCATCATATTAACGAGCCCGATGAGTGAGATGCTTGAGTCCGGCTCGGCCGGATTAAGGACTCTGTGATCAGCCCAATAACTGAATGCCCACACTCGACAGCACAAACAGAATCACCGTCCCCAGCAGGCCGACAACGATACCGGTCACCACGGCTGCCACCCAAAAGCCACATCCAAATTGAAAGCCATCCGTAAATCCCAGCCCTCGTTCTATCTCCACCACCGGCTCTTCGGTGTTCGCATCGAGCAATGTGTCGGATGATAGTTCAGTCACAGGATTCAGACGTGGATCGGATGCGTTCATGGTGGGGTTCGGCTGGAAGGTGGGGCAGATGGATGAAGCTGGCAGGGAGTATAGCACAGCCCATACCTTCGGGCAAGCCCCGTCCCCCCCGCCTTGCCGCCCTCAGGCCCCTCATTTGCTCTCTACGCCCTCGATGATGCTTCGTCATCGTTTACGCATTCTGGGCATCCACCTGTTGCTCGTGTTACCGGCACTGGCAGCGTTGGTGCTGGCAGGATGGTGGAGCCAGCAGCGTGTGCAGGTTCCCCTGGGCCCGCAACGAACCGTGCTGACCACCAACCGCAAGGCTGGCGTCCATACCCGGCTGGAAAACGAAGTCGAGCCCTGGAAAATCAAACGCACCCTGGAGATGGTGCGCGAGATGGGGACGCCGTGGGTGGTAGAGTATTTCCCCTGGGCTTTTAGCGAAGCACGTCGCGGCCGTTACGACTGGAGTCATGCCGATTTGGTGGTAGACCATGCTAATCGTCAGGGCCTGACGGTTATTGCCCGCCTGGGATTGGTGCCGGCATGGGCGCGGCCAGCGGACACCACCTCATCGTATCTTGATCCCGAGCATTATGCCGACTTCGCCCGCTATGCGGCGGCGTTTGCGGCGCATTTTCAGGGGCGCGTGCAGGTCATCATCCTCTGGAACGAACCGAACCTCAGCCTGGAATGGGGCTATCGGCGCCCAGACCCCGAGGGCTATGTGGCGCTGCTGCGGCAGACGGCCACGGCCGTGCGCGCGGTCAATCCTCAGGTCCAGCTTTTGGCCGGTGCCCTGGCGCCCACGCTCGGGGATGCCACGGGCGAGCTGGGGATGAGCGATCTGGCGTTTTTGCAGGCCATGTACGATGCCGGCGCCGCCCCTTATTTCGATGCCCTGGCCGCGCACAGCTATGGCCTCACCTTTCCGCCCGATGATCCCCCCGACGCCGAGGTGATCAACTTCCGTCGCGTGGAATTGTTGCGTCAGGTGATGGTCGCCAATGGCGACGCCGCTAAGCCCGTGTTCATCACAGAAGCAGGCTGGAATGATCATCCGCGTTGGACGCGGGCCGTGCGCCCCGCACAACGTATTCGCTACACCATCGAGGCCTACGAAATGGCGAAGCAATGGCCGTGGGTGCAGAGCCTTTCGATGTGGGCGTTTCGCTATCCGTGGCCCGAACACAATGTGCGCGATTACTACACCTTTGTCACGCCCGACTTGCAGCCGAAACCCATTTATCTTGAGGTACAGCGGGCGTTGACCGCCGGAGCCGGGCCATGAAACGCCTGCTGACCGATCGGCGTTGGTTATGGATGGGCGTGCTAGGGGGGGCTCTGTTGGCCGGGCTGGTTGTCAGGGGCTGGTTGCGTCCCCAGGATGCCACCTGGGCCAGATTGCAGGGAGGGGGCGCCCTGCGCGTCGCCCTCGATCCCAGCTTTCCTCCTTTCGAGAGCCTGGATGCCCAGGGGCAGGTGCAGGGGTTTGATGTGGATTTGGCGCGGGCATTGGCGCAACGCCTGGGGGTGCCGGTCACTTTTCGTGCCATCGCTTTTGATGGTCTGGTGGATGCGGTGCTGGCCGACAAGGCCGACGTGGTGATCTCGGCCTTTCCGCTGGACCCGCGGCTGTCGCAGGATGTGCACTATAGCCCCCCGTATTTCGAAGCCGGCCTGATCTGGGTGACAAGAAGCGACAGCGGCATTGCCTCGCCCGCGGCTTTTGCCGGTTTGCGCGTGGCAGTCGAGTGGGGAAGTGAGGGCGACGCCTGGGCCCGGGCCCAGGGATTGACGATTGACCGCCACGAAAGCGCCGGAGCTGCCCTGCAAGCCGTGGCTGTGGGCGAGGCCGATGTGGCCCTGGTGGATGCGGTGACAGCAGCCCTGGACGCGCCAAAACACCTGCGTTTGCACTCGCCCCCGCTGGTTTCTGAGCCCTATGTGATGGTCGTTTCTCCGGCAGCGCCCAAATTGGCGCAGATGGTGGATGAGACGTTGCTGGCGCTGCGCACCGTGGGTGTGTGGGAGCAATTGACGCAGCGCTATTTCCCCACCCAGCCACCTCGCCCCGAGCTGCCCGATTAGGCGTCAAAGTCTGGGGGGCGTCATTCAAACCTCCGGGAGGTGGCCAAAAACACTCTGTTGGGGCAAGAATATTCCGGCCACCTCCCGGAGGCCACGGCGAGCCCCCATGAGATGCGGTTGAACCGGAACGTATTCCAATCATGCCAACGCCCAATTGAGAAGTGCTACTGCGCCTGTCCATAGTTTGACAGGCACAGCAGAGAAATCTATACTTGAGACGTGGGGAGGCCCCTCCCCCCTTACCCTCGTAGCTCAACGGTTAGAGCGACGGTCTTCGGAACCGTAGGTTGGGGGTTCGAATCCCTCCGAGGGTGCTACCAGCAGAAGGAGCTGCGGAATCTCATGCCATTCCGCGGCTTTTCTTTTCGCACGATCCATCTCTCATGCTTTCAGGGGACAGATATGATTACGATTGTAGGCCTGGGGCCAGGTGACCCCGAACTCATTACCCGCCGCACCTGGCGCCTTTTGACCCATGCGCCCGAGATCTTCGTCCGTACACGCCAACATCCCGCCGTAGCCGCGGTGGAGCAGGTCACGCAGGTGCACAGTTATGATGCTTTTTACGAGCGCCATGACGACTTTGCCGCCGTTTACGCGGCCATTGCCGCCGATGTCGTGGAACGCGGACAGCAGCAGAATATCATCTACGCAGTGCCCGGCGATCCCTCCGTGGCTGAGGCAACGCCGCGTCACATCCGGGCCCTGGCCGCGGCCCAGGGCATTGCCGTCGAGCTGCAACCAGGCGTCAGTTTTCTGGAACCCACCTTTGCGGCCCTGGGTGAAGATCCCATCCGCGGCGTGCAGGTTATCGATGCCACCAGCCTGGCGCAGATGTACCATCCCCTGGGCGCCACCGAACAGGGCGTGATTGCAGTGCAACTGTATAGCCGCCTGCTGGCCGGTGATGTCAAGCTCACGCTCATGAACGCCTATCCCGCGGATCACCCGGTAACGTTGATCTCAGGCGCCGGCACCGATCAGATGAAGCTGCGCCAGATGTCGTTATTTGCCCTGGATCGGCAAGATGTATTCGATGATTTGACCACTTTATGGATTCCCCCGCTGCCCTACGCCTCCAGCTATGAGGCGCTGCAGGAGCTGATCGCCCATTTGCGGGCGCCCGATGGCTGCCCCTGGGATCGCCAGCAAACGCACGCAAGCCTGCGCCCCTTTCTTTTGGAAGAAGCTTACGAAGTGCTTGATGCCCTGGACCGGGGTGATAGCGAGTCCCTGGCCGAAGAGTTGGGAGATCTGTTAATCCAGGTCGCTTTGCATGTGCAGATTGCCACCGAAGAAGACGAATTTCGGCTGCAGGATGTGATTTCGCACGTGGTCGAAAAACTGATCCGCCGCCATCCCCACGTCTTTGCCGATACCACGGTGCAAGACGCCGCCGACGTAGCCCGGAACTGGGAAACCATCAAGCAGGGCGAACGCCGGCAGGCTGAAGCCGAGAACAAAAGCCCGGCTTCCCGGCATTTGCTTGCTGGCATGCCCGAGGCATTGCCAGCGCTGGCCCTGGCGCAAGGCTATCTGTCGCGGCTCAGCCGCGTGGGCTACCCCCTGTCATCCCCGCGCCTCCAGAACCCCGACCAACTGGCACAGGCCTTGCTGCAACTGGTTGCAACGGCCCACGCCTCCGGCTTCGACGCCGAATCCGCCCTGCGCTCGGCTTGCCGCGCCCTCAAAGCCCAGTTCGAAGCGGTGGCGGCGCAGGCTCGCAGCCAGGGCAGCACCCTGACTGATTTACCGGTGGCCGAGCAGGAGACTTTGTGGCACAATTATCTCGGGGATCACAACCCCCAGGCCGACTGATTCCGGACTCTCGCCCCATCCCCCGCGTCGCCCTTGTCACCCCCTGAGTGCCAATGACCGTTTGTTCCTGGACTCTCTTTCCCTTCCACATTTTGCCCATCCCTTCCTTTCTGTGCTAAGATGCAGCAGTTACGTTCTTATCTCAAGTGAGTAGAAACATGGCCAAAACAAGGAAATTTAAAAGCGCTTCCCAACGGAAACGAAAACAACGCCGTCCCAACGTCCCTAACTACACCGGTCCCAGCAATAGCCCGGTGGTAGCCAAAAAGGCATCATCCCGTACACCATCCCGTACCAAAGCCACTGCGGCGGTGCCGCCTAAACGCCAGGAAGTTGATTTCGCCTCCGAGTATCATTACGTCGTGTCCGATCTACGCAAAATGGTCGTGGTCACCGGCATCATGGTGGTGACGTTGTTGGTACTGAACTTTTTAGCGGTTTAATAGCGCCCCTATTTGTTGTCAGTCAGGCAGACCGGTTCCGTGAGCCGGTCTGCTTTTGTATCGAGAAAAATTCTCTTCGTGCCCAAGGCACAAAAAAACACCGCAGCTTTGCAACTGCGGTGCGGAGTGGGCGAGAAGGGACTTGAACCCCCGACCTCACGGATGTGAACCGTGCGCTCTAGCCAACTGAGCTACTCACCCGTGCTGTTTTTAAGTATGCCATAAGGGCCGGTATCTTGCAAGATTTTAGCAGCCAATCGGCTACGATGCAAATACCGGCGATTGCACCCTGCCCGGGCGGCATAACCCCAACCAAAGCGGTTCACTTTGACGAAGATGCCGATGGCCATGAACCTTTTTGGGAAACCGGTAGACCGGGGGCCGAATGCGCCGACCTGAACCGACCCCGTCACCCCGTCTCCCCATCTCCTCATCACCCCATCTCCCCCTCTCCCCGCTGACCTCGTACGGCCCGCGCCGCAACTCTCTCTGGAACCTCCCACCTTTTATGCGCACACGTCGGTTTAACCGGGGCTATGCCCTCATCTTTCTCCTGGCTCTGCTCATTGCCCTGACCGCGATCTACGAGACGCACAAACGTATCGACGGCAGGTATCAGGCACAGACCGCAGCCTGGGCAGACTACACCCTCGATGATTGGCTCACCGTGCTCCATCTGGATGAAGTCCTGGGCGAGCCCTCCGTGACGCCGGTGCCAGCCGAACAACTTTTTAGCACGCCCACGTCAAATGGCGGCTGAACTCACATTGCTGGTGAGCTGCGGGGGGATTTGACAAAGTGTGGCAGAGTCGGTATGCTGAAAAAATAACGTCGCCCCGCCCGCCTCTGTGGCGGGCGTACCTTTGTATTTGTAAATGTCTGACATGTTGCGATACTGGCTCGGATTCAATAAAACCCCCGGCATTGGCGCCCGGCGCCTGCAAAGTCTCATCAATCGTTTCGGTTCTGTACAAGCTGCCTGGCAAGCTCCTGCCCACGAATTGGCCGAGTTGGGCCTGGAACAGAGGGCACTCAACAACCTCCTGGCTGCCCGTTCGCAACTGAACCTGGATGCCGAACTCGAGCGCACACAGGCCGCTGGCGTCCGACTCATCTCTTGGGACGATCCCGCATATCCTTCCTATCTCAAACAGATTCCCTCTCCCCCGCCGCTGCTCTTTTTCAAGGGCGATTTCTTGCCCGAAGACGAATACGCCGTGGCCATCGTGGGCACCCGGCGTTCTACCGTCTATGGCCGCGAATGCGCCTTGCGCCTGAGCCAGAACCTGGTAGCAGCCGGCGTTACCATTGTCAGTGGCCTGGCTCGCGGCATCGATGGCATTGCCCACCGTGCCGCCCTTGAAGCCGGCGGACGCACGATCGCCGTGCTGGGCAACGGCCTTGACACCATCTATCCGTCCGAACACCGGCAATTGGCCGCACAAATCGTCCAGCGGGGCGCCCTGGTTAGCGAACACGCCCTGGGCGTGCACCCCGAAGCCCGCCATTTCCCGGCTCGTAATCGCATCATCAGCGGCCTCAGTCTCGCCGTCGTTGTGGTCGAAGGCCGCTGGAGTTCGGGCGCCATCATCACCGCCAAACAAGCGCTGGAACAGGGCCGCGAAGTTTTTGCCGTACCCGGCAGCATCCTCTCCCAATCCAGCGAAGGTCCCAACCGCCTGCTCAAAGAGGGCGCCACCCCTGCTCTCAGCGCCAACGACATCCTCGAAGCCCTCAATCTTACCCAGGTCACCCAGCAACTGGACGCCCGTCATATCCTGCCCACCGATCCCACCGAAGCCCAATTACTGGAAAAACTCTCGGCAGAACCTCTGCATATTGATGAAATCGGGCGCATAATGCAACTGCCCGCTCCCGAAGTCGCCAGTGCCCTGGCGATGTTGGAACTCAAGGGTATGGTACGACAGGTCGGGGGCATGCAATATGTTCTCGCCCGCGAGTCCGGCCCGGTTTATCGCATCGACTAAATCACTCTCATCCCCCTCCCCATCAGTAAATTTATGGAAGCTTATTGCGTCAAGTGTAAGAAAAAACAAGAAGTTGTCAATCCCCAGGCCGTATTCACCAAAACCGGCACCCCGGCAACCCGCGGCCAGTGTGCGGTCTGCGGCACCGGCCTGTTCCGCATGGGTGCCACCCCTGCCCACGAAGGTCTGGAAAAACCCGCACCCGTGGCGAGGGCCAAAACCACGCGGCGCAAAGCCACTGCCAAAGCCGGTTCTAAAAACAAAAAGACCTCAACGCCGCACGGCAAACTGGTCATTGTCGAATCGCCGGCCAAAGCCCGCACCGTGGGCCGGTTCTTGGGCCGGGGCTACACCGTCAAAGCTTCGGTGGGGCACGTGCGCGATCTCTATAAGTCCAAATTATCGGTCGATGTCGATCACGACTTCCAGCCGAAATATATCGTGCCTCGCGACAAAAAGAAAATCGTCAAAGAGCTCAAACAAGCCGTTGACAATGCCCTGGAAGTTTATCTCGCCACCGACCCCGACCGCGAAGGCGAAGCCATCGCCTGGCATATTCTCGAGGCAACGGGTCTGGCCCCGGAACAGACGCAACGCGTTGTTTTTCATGAGATCACAGAAAATGCTGTCACCGAGGCATTCCGGCATGCCCGTCACATCGATATGAGCCTCGTCGACGCTCAGCAAACCCGGCGCATCCTGGATCGGCTTGTGGGCTACAAGATCAGCCCCTTGTTATGGCGCAATGTGCGTCGGGGCCTGTCGGCTGGCCGGGTGCAGTCCGTTGCCCTGCGTCTGATTGTCGAGCGCGAGCGCGAGATCGACGCCTTTGTGCCCGAAGAATACTGGTCGATTGCCGCCGATCTGGCCAAGCAGGACGCCGCAAAACAAGCGTTCCAGGCCAAATTATGGCGCATCCGTGGAAAAGAATTCGCCATTGCCTCAGGCGCAGAGGCGCAGGCCCTGGTCGCCGATTTGGAACAAGCGGAATGGCAGGTCAAAAAGGTCAAGAAGGGCACACGCAAGCGTTCCCCCGCGGCCCCTTTCACCACCAGCACCTTGCAACAGGAAGCCTCGCGCCGCCTGAACTTCGGTGCCCGCCGTACCATGCGCACGGCCCAGTCGCTTTATGAAGGCATCAAGCTGGGCGCCCAGGGGGCGGTAGGTCTTATCACCTACATGCGTACCGACAGCACCCAGGTATCGAAAGTGGCTCAGGCCGAAGCTCGAAGCTATGTCGGCGAGGCGTTTGGGGAAGACTATCTGCCCGCCAAACCGCCCTTCTACCGCACCAAATCCCGCCTGGCCCAGGAGGCCCACGAGGCTATTCGTCCCACCTCAGTCTTTCGCACTCCTGAAAGGGTTCGCTCTCATCTCAAACCCGAACAATACCGACTGTACCGCCTCATCTGGCAGCGCTTTGTGGCCAGCCAGATGAAGCCGGCCGTGTTCGACACCCTCACGGTTGATATCGAAGCCGGCCCCGCCACGGGTCTCAAGCCCTATCTCTTCCGGGCCACCGGCTCCATCCTGCGCTTCCCCGGCTATCTCAAAGTCTATCAGGAAACCCGGGAGGACGACACCAGCAAAGATGATACCGGCATCATCATCCCTGATCTCGCGCCTGGCGAACAGCTTGATCTCTTGAAATTGTTGCCAGAACAACACTTCACCCAGCCCCCACCCCGCTACAGCGAAGCCACCCTGGTCAAAACCCTGGAAGAATACGGCATTGGCCGCCCCTCGACCTATGCCTCCATTTTATCCACGATTCAGGATCGGGGCTATGTCGAACGCCAGCAAAAACGGCTGTACGCCACCGAATTAGGGACAATCGTCAACGACCTTCTCACGGCACATTTTGATCGTTACCTGCAGGTCGATTTCACTGCCCGTATGGAGGCTGTGCTCGACGACATCGCTCATGGCAAAACCGATTGGGTCGAGGTGTTACGAGAGTTCTATGCCCCCTTCCAGCAAGCAGTGGAGCATGCGCAGGAAAACATGCAGCGCCAAAAGATCGAACCCAAGAAAGTGGGGGAAGCATGTCCGGACTGTGGGCACGATCTCATCTATCGGGAAGGACGCTATGGTCGCTTCATCGGTTGTTCCAACTACCCCGAATGTAAATACACGCGCCAGATCGTCGAAGATACCGGAGTGCCGTGCCCTCAGGATGGCGGACGCATTATCAAAAAACGTAGTCGTAAAGGCCGCACCTTTTATGGTTGCGAAAACTGGCCGAACTGCGATTTTGTATCCTGGAACGCACCCATCGCCATGCCATGTCCCAAGTGCGGCAGCGTTTTGACCAAGGCCGGGCGCGTGGCCAAATGCGCCAATTCCGATTGCGATTTCACCATGCCTCTCAAAGAAGCCCTCAAACAGCTTGCTGCCACACCTGCTAAAGTGTGATATACTATTTGCATCTCTGATCGAATTCCCCCGTTCCCCCGATCACTTATATGCAATCTTCGCTTGAGCGATATCTGCTCTATTTGCGGGCAGAACGTGGCGCTTCGCCGTACACGTTACGCAATTATGGCGCCGAAATTCAAGAATTTGTCACCTTTGCCATCAGGCATGACGTGCGGCAATGGCTTGATGTTGATGTTGGGCTGGTGCGCGCCTGGATGGCGCATTTACATCACTCTGGATACCAGGCGCAGTCGATAGCACGGCGCCTTTACGAGCTGCGTTCCTGTCTGCGCTATCTGCTACGTGAAAATGTTGTGAGCACCAACGTGGCGGCGCAGGTTTTGCCCCCCAAAACCCCGCGCACGCTGCCCGAATATCTCAGCGTCGCGCAGGTTTTCGAGCTGCTTGGCGCCCCGGATGTGAGCCAGCCATTGGGCATGCGTGATGCCGCCATGCTGGAAGTGCTGTATGGTGGCGGATTGCGCCGCAGCGAATTGTTGGCCCTGCAAGTTGCAGACGTCGATCTGACCGAAAAACAGTTGCGTGTGTGGGGCAAAGGCAGCAAACAACGCATCGCCCTGCTGGGCAACCCCGCGGCCCTGGCATTACGACGCTACATCGAAGTGGGCCGACCCTTCCTTGCCCAGTGCCGGCAGAGCGCCCACTCTCGCCCCAGCCTGACTCTGTTTCTCAACCGCTTCGGGCACCCCATCAGCTCGCCCAAGACAGTCAGCAACATCCTCGATAAATATCTGGCGATGGTAGACCTGCCCCGTCGCGTCACGCCGCACACCCTCCGCCATTCCTTTGCCACCCATCTCCTGGAGGGCGGCGCCGATCTGCGCTCGGTCCAGGAATTATTGGGGCACGAAGACCTGCAAACGACGACCCTGTATACCCACGTGACCCTGCGCCACCTGCGCAGCGTAGTCGATCATGCCCATCCCCGGGCGCAGGGCCATCTACCCGACGCCACACCCCCTTCATTCGATTCAGTCTGACGGGTGAAACCTATGAGTGAACACACCAACAACTCCTGGATCCAACAGCGGTACCGGAAACTGCAAAGTCAGAACAACGTCTCGGCGCAAGGCGTTCGCTATTTTCTGATCTTCATGGCCGGGATATTGGTGGGCTGGTTCGTGCTGGGCTGGTGGCTGGTGCCTGTCCGTTATACAGCAGTCTATCCCAACGAACTCCGCCCGGACGCTCGTAGTGAATACTTCCGCATGGTGGCCGAAAGTTACGCGGCCACGCAGGATATCGGCCTCACTGCCCAGCGGCTCAAGTATTGGACTCCCGAAGAGCTGGGGCCCATGTTGCACGAAGAATCCATCAAAATGGAAACTATCAACCCGGCGGTGGCCGATAGGTTGCAGCAAATAGCCACTTTGCTACGCCTGTCCCCCGAAGGCGTGGTCGCCGGACAGCCCGCGGCGCCGTCGTCTTCGTCCGGCAGCGGCACTGCCTCGTTGTTGGGCACAGTGCAGGTGCGCGTGGGTTTGCTGGTTACCCTGTTGATCATCGTGGCTTTGCTGATTGCGCGCGCCCTCCATCTGCCCGGCCGTCTGCGTCCGGACGCCGTCGCTGAAGAGCCCAGCATGAGCCTGCAGGATATGCTGGATGAAAACACAACAGAGGATGCAGACATGCCTGATCGGCCGGCCGCGCCCATCGGCGAGGCGGCGCCACTGATTGTAGATGACGAGGATGAGGAGTGGGATGAAGAGGAGTATGAGGATTTAGTTCCCTTCGAGGAAGCTGATTTGGCAGTAACATCTCCTGAGGTCGCTGATGAAGAGCCTAGCCTGCCAGAGCCCGACCTTGTCAGCCCGCCGCCACTCGCCCCACCCGCGCCAGAGCCCGAAGAGTCTGCCGGGGAAGACGAGGAGCCCCAGGCCGAAGAACCCGCGGCGTCAGAGCCCGAACCAGGCCCCGATGTCCTGTCTGAACCCCAACCGCCAGCCCAGCCCTTGCAAGTGGGTGAAGATGCCGAGCACTTCGTCTTTGAAGGCGATCCCTACTATAATCAGATATTTGCCATCGAAAAAGAAGGAGAGTATCTGGGCGAATTCGGTATGGGCGTGGGCGAGACCGTGGCCGATAATCCGAATCAAGTTCTGACCATGGAAGTATGGCTGTTCGAGAAGAGGGATATCCGTACCGTGACCGCCGCACTCATGCCGCCGCAAGTCTACGGCAACGCCACGTTACGCCAGGAATTGTTGGATGGTGATATTATCCCCGTGGCCCTCGAGCCCGGTGCCACCATCCATCTCGAGACCGAGGGGCTGGAAGTGGTGGGGCAAGTACGCCGCGTGGAGTTCAGCCCGTCTCTGGAAGACCGCCCCACGATTCGCTATGTGGAACTGCTGCTGGTTGGCCGCGAAAAAGATGGCGTCAGCAGCGTCGCCCGGCCATCGTGGTAAAACCGTTCGCCCCTACACCCTTTCTTCGGGGTCAAACAGACGCTTATATTCCTGGATAGCGTAGCGATCGGTCATCCCTGCAAGATAGTCGCTCACCACCCGATGCAGGCCTTCATCCGAATGTTCCACCTTTGCCAGGGTAGAAGGAGGAAGCTGTTTGGGCTCGGAGATATAGGCCTCAAAGAGGGGGAACAAAATGCGTTCGGCCTTGGCTGCCATGCGCATCACCCGATAACCACGATAGAAATGTTTGAACAGGTGCTCTTTTTGCACAGCGTTCGCCGCCTGCATTTCAGGGCTAAATCCGGCCAGATTCCGTCCCTGCGCCCGCAAATCCGCCACCGATTGAATCTGGTGTGCCTCTAGCTGGGAGTACGTGTACTCGATGGCATCTTTCATTTCCAGGCCCACCAGGCGCCGAATAATGCGCGCACGCAACAGCGAATCCAGATCCCTCGGCGCGTAGGGCTCGCCCAACGAATCCATCACTTGCTGCCAAAGCGGCTGTAGGGCGAGATCCTCGATATGCAGGATGCCGGCGTACAGCCCGTCATCGAGATCGCTGGTATTCCAGGCCATCTCATCAGCGAGATTGGCGAGCTGGCATTCTAATGTGCCGGCCAACTGGGGCTCGTAGCCAACAGCGTTGGTGACATCGTAATCAGTGTCGTGCTTGACAACGCCCTCACGCACCTCGTAACTGAGATTGAGCCCCGGAAAGCCGGGATAGCGTTGCTCCAGCTTTTCCAGGATGCGCATGGTTTGTCGCTGGTGGTCGAAGCCGCCATGGTCTTTCATCAATTGATTAAGGATATGTTCGCCCGTGTGGCCAAAGGCAGGATGTCCCAGATCATGCGCCAGGCAGATGGCCTCGGTGAGATCCTCGTTAGCGCCCAGCGCCCGCGCCAGCGTCCGCCCCAGTTGCACCACCTCGATGGTGTGCGTGAGCCGGTTACGATAATGGTCGCCTTCATGGTAAACAAAAACCTGGGTCTTGTAGGCCAGGCGCCGGAAGGCTGTGGTATGGATGATGCGATCCCGATCTTTTTGATAGACGGTGCGATAATCGGCCTCATCATCCGCATACACGCGGCCGCCTGTGTCGGCGCTCTTCATACCCCATGGTTCCAGGGTCTGAGCCTCGCGTTGCTCCAGGATGTGACGTGTCAATTTCATGATACCTTCCTATTTGTCGGCGGTGGTGGCACGTTTTGCCAGCCTACACCGGGCAGGCGATACGATGGAGCTGGATGCTGTCTCGATGCAGAGACAAGATCGGCATACGCTCGCAGTATAGCAGGGAATGGGGGGGATTTGTCAACAGCAGGGTAGACAATGGGTGGTGGGATGCCGGAAAAGCGATGAGATGCGCACGGCAACCGGCATGACAATCGCTGCTGCCAAAGCCGGACACAGGGATCTGGGCGCCCTGCGTCTGGGCCAATTGTTGCGCCCACATACATTCCCAGCGCTCGTCTCCACAGCGGAGGACTGCCGCCACCGGTGGCAGCACCGTGCTGAGCGCATCGATGTGCCAATGCAGACGTTTGTGCGTCCGGAAATGACGGGCTAGCCGGGCCTTCAGGCCTCCTGATCCCATTGCCGAACCGACATAGACCAGGCAGCCCTGGGGCAAAGACCTGCTTCCCAGACGGCCAACAGGCACGGTCTGCGGAGTGGGGGACATAAAAAACAGGGCGTAGGTGCCTTTGGCGCCGGGAGGGAGTGACATGGTAGCAGTAAGATTTTGGGGTGTAGAGGATTTATAACGCAGATCCGCAAAGACAGCAAAGGCAGAGGGCTCGAGCCAGGGCCATGCCAGGATTATGGTATCCAACCTTGCCCAATCACCAATCCACCAATCCACCAATCCGCCAACCTTTGGTATAATGCAGCTATGTCCAGTTCCCCACTGCCCTCCCATCTGCTCGATGCCCTGCACAGCCTGAACGAGATCGGTGCGGCCATCAATCGCGCTCGCTCTCAGCAGCGGGAAATCGCCGACATTCTACGCCTGATCGGTCGCAGCGCCATCACCCTGGTCACGCAACAAGGGGGATCGGGTGTGGCATCTTCCGTGATTTATACCTATGACGCCGCCACCGATGCCTTCGAGTTAGAATCACGTGTGGCAGTCGGTCGCACGCCCGACACAGACCAATCGGATCTACCACGGCCGCAGGGTTTGGGACGCCGCGCCATGCAGCGCCGGCAACGCGTCCTCAGCACTCGCGAGGCAGACCTGCAGCTTCATCCCACCTGGGCACAGATCGGCGCCCGCGTGGGCGTTTGCTATCCCCTCATCGTCGCCGAACGGCCCGTGGGCACCCTCTATGTTTATCTGCACGACGCCCGTCAGCTTACCGCCCTGGAACTGCTCCTGCTCGACAATTTCGCCCAACAGGCAGCCACCGCCATCGACCAGATCCAGCAGTTGGGGCAGGTGCAGCGTCACCTGCAGCGCAAAGAAGAAGAACTGCAACGAATGCGTCGCGCCAACCTGCTCCTTTCGTCTCGCCTGCGCCTGCAAGAAACCCTGGAAGCCATCCTGCAAATGGCGCTCGAAGTCACCGACGCTCGCTACGGCATCTTCCGCCTGGTCGATCGCCAGCGCCAGCAACTGATCACACAGGCAGTTGCCGGCGATAGGCTGGCACAGCCGGCGGTCGAAGCCCTGCCCATCGACGAAAACACCATCACCGGCTGGGTGGCCGTGCACCGCCATCCCCTGCTTATCCCCGACATTGCTCATAGCTCCTGGGGCACACTCTATTACCCCCTGGACCGCGAGCTCACCATGCGCGCCGAACTGGCCGTGCCCCTCATCAACGCCACGGGCCGGCTCGAAGGCGTGCTCAACCTCGAAAGTCCCACGGTGGGGGCGTTTAGCGAAGATGATCGCATCCTCCTGCAAAGCCTCGCCACTCAGGCCGTGATCGCCATTCAGGAAGTGCGCCTGCTCGACGCCTTGCAGGAAGTCTCCCGCCGCCTGCTCACAGAGCCCCCGGCCCAGGTTTTCGCCCGCATTGTCGCCATTGCCAGCGAGCGTTTGGATGCAGCCACCAGCGCCCTGTGGCTACGACAGGGCGATGAACTGGTATTGCAGGCAGGTGACAGCGGGCGCCCTGCCAGCGACCGTATCGACATCGCCCATAGCCTGACGGGACAGGCGCTGCTGCAACGAAAAACCATCTTCTGCCCCGACATCCAGCAGGACCCCCATTTCGCCCGGCCCGAACTGGCCCGGCGGCAAGGCTGGCGGCAGGCGCTCATCGTCCCCCTGCTGGCCGGGGAAGACGAAGAGGCTGTGGGCGCGCTCAGTGTTTACAGCAGTGACGAACGCTTTCAGCCCGACGACTGGGCCCTCAAAGTCCTCACCCTGCTGGCCCATCACGCGGCGTTGGCCGTACGCCATAGCGCCCATCAGCGCGCTCTGCGCCAGGCCCAGGAACAACAAGCCATTGTCGAGACCTTTGCCGCCGTGGGCGATCTGGCAGCCAACCTGTTGCATCGACTCAACAACAAAATCGGCATCATCCCCGTGCGGGTCGAAGGCATTCGCGACAAAGCCGAAAATGCCCTCGTGCAGCATCCCTATCTGGCCCGCAACCTGGACGAAATCGAACGCAGTGCCATCGACGCCATGCAGATCATGAGCGAAAGCCTCAGCTACCTGCGCCCCATCGAACTGGCTGCGGTTGATGTGGCCGCGGCCGTGGCCAGCGCCCGCGAGCAGATCATCCTGCCCCCGGACGTCAGCCTCCACCTCGACGGCCTCGATACCCTGCCGGCAGTGCGGGCGGGTCAGCGCCGCCTGGCCTTTGTTTTCACCAATCTTTGGGAAAACGCCCTCGCTGCCATGCACGGGCAGGGTGAAATTCATGTCAGCGGGCGCCAGAGCAATGGCTGGGTGCAGATCAGCGTGCGGGATACCGGCCCCGGTATCGATCCCGACCTGCACCAGCGCATCTTCGAACTCAATTATTCCAGCGCCGATCAGCGCAGTGGCAAGCTGGGCTTTGGTCTGTGGTGGGTCAAAACCCTGATGGCCCGTTTCGGGGGACGGGTGTGGGTGGAAAGCGACGGCCAGCATGGCGCCGAATTCATCTTACAACTCCCCCTGGTGAGCACATGAACAGCATCCCCCGCGCCCTCGTGGTCGAAGACGACCGGGCCTGGCAGCAGATATTAGTCGAACTCCTCACGGATGCCGGCTTTCATGTCGATAGTGCGGCCGATGCCCGCTCTGCCCTGGCCAGCCTGCGGGCTGTGCCTCACCGCCTGGCCGTCATCGATCTCTCCCTGGCCGGGCCCGACCATCGCAACCGCGACGGCCTCGATATCCTGGCCGCAGTGCGAGAAAGCGATCCCGGCTGCACTACCTTGTTGCTCACGGGCTTTGCCACGGTCGAGCTGGCGGTGAGCGTGCTCAACGAATACGGCGCCACCACTTGTCTGCGCAAAGAAACCTTTCGCCGCCACCACTTTCGCCAGCTCATCCGCGAGATAATGGCTCAACCGCCCCTGATGCCTTCTGAGACCAACCACCCCTCCCTTTCTCCAGTCATCGCAGCCAGCAACAACCAAGAGTCGGTCTCAGCCCACATCCTCGTGGTCGACGACGATGCCGGCTGGCGCAGCGTGCTGCGTGAAATCCTTACAGATGCCGGACATCGGGTAGCAGCATGTCGCGGCTACGGTGAGGCCCTGGCTGTGCTGCAGAGCCAAAACATCGATCTGGCCATCGTCGATCTGGCCCTCAGCCCGGCCTCACGCAACGAACAAACCGCAGGCGGCTACCGCTTGTTGCAAAACATGCAGCAGCGCCACATCCCCATGCTGGTGCTTAGTGGCATCGCCTCCCCCCGTGAGATCGAGCAGATTTACGATACCTACGCCATTCACAACTTTCTCGAAAAACAGCACTTCGATCGCCGGGGATTCCTGCATGTGATAGCGCAGGCACTGGCAGCGGCGCCCGCCCCCCTGCTGGCGGCCCTCACCCCCCGCGAACGCGAAGTCCTGGAACTGTTGGCCCAGGGTCTGAGCAACAAAGACATTGCCCGACGCCTCGTCATCTCCCCCAACACCGTCAAACGCCACACCCTGGCACTTTTCGCCAAGCTCGGAGTCAAGAGCCGGGCCGCGGCCGTGGCCAAATTCCTGGCTGTCACCTCACCATTACGGGGCCAGCCCCTGCCCTGACGTCCGCACCGGAGCCTGCTATGAAACAGCTTTTGATGATGCGTCATGCCAAATCCGCCTGGGGTCCGAGCTACGCCACAGATTTCGAGCGGCCTCTGAACCGGCGCGGCCGCCGTGATGCCCCCCGCATGGGAGCGTGGCTGCTGCAATCCCAGATCATGCCCGAGCTCATCCTCAGTTCACCGGCCGAGCGCGCTCGCCAGACCGTGGCCGGGCTGGTAGAGCGCCTGGGCTATAGCGGCGAGGTCGCCTGGGAGCGGCGCATCTATGCAGCCCATCTCGAGTCCCTGCTCGATGTGATCGGCGAGATCGCAGACGTGTATGCGAGCGTGCTGCTGGTGGGGCATAATCCCGGCTTCAGCGATTGTGTTACTGCGCTCACCCGCACCTCCGTACAAATGTCCACGGCCGCCATTGTCGGCATCGAGCTGGCTGTGGATGAGTGGTCCGCCATCCGGCCGGGGCGAGGGATTTTGATGTGGCACATCACGCCTAAAACGTTACCTTAGGCGATTCACATAATCGCAGCTCATGTCACCTGTCAACCCACATGGTATGTCAAGATGAAAGATATCAGTATTCGCTTCCTGCAAAATAGCGCCGAAATGCACGCCGTGGAAGCCGTGCAACGCCAAGTCTGGCCGGGCGACAACACCTCCATCGTCCCCTCCCACCTGCTGTTGACGGCCGCGCACAACGGCGGCCTGGTATTGGGCGCTTACGTTGCTGAAGTCCTGGTGGGCTTTGTATTCGGCTTTGTGGGCACACGTCCGACCTCAGGCGGTGCCGGGCTGGGGCCGCGCCTGAAACACTGTTCCCACATGCTGGCCATTCTACCTGCCTACCGTAATCAACACATCGGCATGAGGCTCAAATGGGCGCAGCGCCAATACGTGCTGCACCAAGGGATCGAGCTGATCACGTGGACTTACGATCCCTTGGAAGCTCGCAACGCCCATCTCAACATCGCCCGCCTGGGGACTGTGTGCCACAGCTATTTGCAGAATCTTTACGGCACCATGACCGATGCGCTCAACATGGGGTTACCCAGTGATCGCTTTCAGGTGGACTGGTGGATCGCTTCGCCGCGCGTGGACCGGCGCCGGCAGCAGCCGCCACCGCCGCCGGCGGCCACCGCCACCCTGCCGCACCTGCTGAATCCCAGCCAATCCGGTCACCCCTGGCCCCACCCGGCCACGGTCACCCTGTCACCCACCTCTTCCCAAGTGCTGGTGGAAATCCCACCCGATTTTCAGAATCTCAAGCGCACCGATGCGAGCCTGGCGCTGGCATGGCGCCTGCATACCCGCGAGCTGTTCACACAGCTCTTCGCCCAGGGCTACACCATCGACAGCTTTTTCCGGGCCACGATGGAGGGACGACAACGGGCTTTCTACGGCCTACGACGGTCGCCGCAGCCGGCATAACCCAGACGCTTTTGTTTTAGCGGGGCGGTTGCCGCAGGCCCAGCGCCACCAGCCAAAAACTGATCCCCCAGGCCAGATGCACCGTCATCAATGCCGCTACCGCTCGTGGCAGGGCGCGCGGGCCCAGTTGGCGGCTGAGATCAAGTGCGGCCGCCAGCACGAGGCCGAGATACGCCCCTGCCCCCAGCAGCAAGGGCCAGGCCGCAAAAGGCAGGGCCAGCAAGCCGCCGGTCAGGGCCAGTACCAGCAGTGCCGGAGCCACATGTCGCAGGCGAATGCTGCGGGGATGTCGGCGCCAGGTGATCAGGCGCCAGGCGCCGTAACGGGCATATTGCCGTCCCAGTTCCCGCAAGTCCCCGCGAACCACGTAGCGGCTGCGGATGGCCGGATCTACCAGCAATTGCCCCCCTGCTTGCCGCAGGCGCCAATTCAGCTCAAAATCCTCATTGGCGGCAAAGCGCTCATCCCATCCCCCCACTTTCGCCAGCCAGCCGCGATCATAGGCGCCCAAAAACAGCGTCTCGCTGGGGTGGGGCTTGATCGTGCGGCGATAACGAGGCGCCCCTGTGCCCAGGGGATGATTCAGCATCCCCGCCACCACTTTGCCCGGCCAACTGGCGCCCGTGGCCACCTGCGGCCCCCCCACGCCAGCCCACCTGCCCGTTTGTAGGCGTGCCACTGCCGTGGCGACATAATCGGGGGCGGGACGGCAGCGGGCATCGATGCGTGCGAAGAGGACGCCGTGTGTCAGGGTCAGGGCCAGATTCAGGGCTGCCGCCGCCGACCGCCCCGGGTTTTCGTGCACGCTGATGTGGGCATGGGCCTGCGCTGCCGCTCGCGCTAGTTCGAGGGTGCCATCTGTGGAACCGCCATCCAACAACAGCACCTGCAAACGCTGAGCGGGGTAGGTTTGGGCCAGGAGTGCCTGTAAAAGGGCGGGAAAACGCGGGGCTTCGTTCAACAACGGCACCGCCACCGTCACCAGGGGAAGGGGCGCCAGAGGTGGTTCCATGTCAGGGCAATCCGGCCAAAGCCTGCACCAGGGTCGGCCACCATGGCACGTGCTCGACTCCTGCCTGCAACGTGGCCCGCGCCGCGTCTACATCGCTTTGCGCCTGTTGCACCTGGGCCAGATGCAGGTACGTGGGGCCATACAGCGGGTCCTGCCGCAACAGCCTTTGCAGATCATCCTGTGCCTCGGCCACGTTCCCGCTCTGCCAGCGCAGCAGCGCCAGCCGATTGCGGGTTTCGATATCGTGGGGCGACATCTGCAAGGCCTGATCGAACAGGCGAAAGGCCAATGGCGTGGCGGCGGGATCGACGAGCGCCCGTTGACGCAGCCATTCGGCATAGGCCGCCACCGGCTCCACAGCCTGCGGTTGGGCCTGCATGGCGGTGGTGTAAAGCTGGCGCACACGTTGGGCCGGGGGGGATGTCAGCGTGGCGTCGGGGGGGAAGCTGAGCATCTCCGTGCCCACAATGCCCGCAGCCAGATTATGATCGAAAGGGCTGAGCAACAAGGCCCGGTGCATGAGGGTCTGGCGGGCGCCGGCATCGTAGGGAGTGAGCAGGGCGCTCTTGTAAGCGATGTCGCCGAACATGGGCAGATTGAGTGCCAGGGCCAGGGGCAGGGCCAGCAGTAAAAGCCGGTTGCGGCCGGGCGTACGTGGCGCCAACAGCCACAGCAGGAGTAGCAGCCAGACCAGCAACCAGGCATAGGCCAGCCAGGCTGTGATCCCGGCCAGACGATTGAGCGCCATGGCCGGAAAGAGGAGGGTGCTGGGGAATAGGTACCAGCCCCAGTGCCGCGACATGGCCGTGGGTGCCAGCAGCCAGCTCAACCCGGCCATCAGTCCCAGCCCGGCCAGCCACAGCGGCAGGGCCTGCGGCCAGGCAGCGCTGAGGCTAAAACCCAATGCGGCCGCGGCCGCGCCGGCCAGCATCGGCATGAGTTTAGTATCAGGGCTGACCACAGGCCTGGCGGGGGGGGCTGTCGGTTGGCACAGGGCTATGGCGCCGCCCAGCAATGCCCAGGCCAGTAAATCGGAGGCATGGGTGCGAAAGCTGAAGGTGAGAAAGACCCAATGCGCTACCAGTGCAGCCAGCAAGGGTGGGGTCAGGGAGAAGTTGGTGTGGGCACGGGCCTGAGGGCTTTGTTGCCAGAAGAGGAACAGCAGCCCCGCCAACCAGCCGGCGGTCAACCCCACCGGCGCTGCTCCCAACCCCACTACTAGGGTCCCGGCCGATGCGCCCAGCACGGCGCCAGCCAGGGGGGGCAGCATCGTGCGCCAGCGCGGGGAGGAGGCTGCGGCGGCCAGTGGCGCCACGACCACCGTCCACACCATCAGCCCACAGAGCACGGCCAGCACCCCGCCCATGCTCAGGGTATCCAGCATCCAGGTATGAGCGCGGTCGGGGATGCGGAACGCCCAATCGACCTCGAAATGAGCGATGGTGGGGGGAAGATAGGGGGGGAGTCTCAGGGGCAGAGTGTCGGGCCCCAGACCCGTCAGCAGCCAGCGCGGCTCGTGCCGGAACAGGTCCACCACGGCCTGCCAGAACAGCAGGCGTTGGCCGCCGCTGCCACCGCTGGCAAATATCTCACCCAGCCGTGCCGGCAGCAGGGTCGGTGCCACCCATGATACGAGCAGCAGCAGCAAACCCGCGGCCAGAATCGCCAGACCCAGCCCCGTCCATCGTCGCGACCCTTGTTGTCGGCCCGCGGCCACCAGCCCGAACGCGCCCGCGGCCATCCCTGCGCCCAGCGCCGTGAGGCTGCCAGTGGCGATGAGGGCTAACACGAGCAGCGTGGTAATCATCCCCAGACCCAGCCGGGCGGCCCGGGTAGGGGGGGGAGCCAGGATCAGGCGGGCGCCTGCCAGCGGCAGGGCCAGCAGCAGAAAGTCGGCCAGAAAGAGAGGATTGCCCGGCGTGGAGGAAGCGCGTTGGCCCAGTGCAAAGCTCACCGCCTGGCCGGTGACGGGATCGGTGCCCAGCACCTGCAGCACTCCGTACAATGCCGGCAGCACGGCTGCTATTATAATGGCATCGATGAGCAACCAGACCTGACCGCTACGCACCAGACGATAGGCAGCGACAGCCATGATCACGCCAGAAACCAGGCTGAGCAGGCCAAAGCCGCGTTCGTGGTTGCCCCAAAAACTGGTGACGGGGTCCACGCCAATGAGTGTGGCGACGACCATGATCAACACCAGGCCAAACATCCATCTTATCCCCAGTGGCAGGCGAGCCCAAGCAGCGCCAACATGCCTCCATGAGAAATCCCGGTTTGGACGCAGCAGCGCCAGCAAAGCGACAAGCGCCAACGTGCGATAAAGTGCACTCTTGTCTGGTTCAAAACTAATGCTGCTCTGAATATTGAAATAGACAGGCAGGATCACCAGCGCCAGCAAGAGGGCGATGGCGCTGAAATCGAGGGAGGGGCCGGACCGCAGCGGCCGCGAACGACGACGGCTCATGGTGTTATTATACATGTCAGGCCCCGAAAAGACAGCTTGGCCGGGCGTATTATCAGGGATACGGAGGCGACGCACGCAAACGCACGTTTCTATGGCCTTTCAACACGCATTGAGCACAGAAACGTGTTGGGTTGTGCATAGATACCATCAGCAGAAGGCTGTATCCTATCACTGACATTGAGAAGGCTTGAGGAGATGAGCAATGAGATTACTGGCCACTTTCCGCCACAATCTAAGATCAGAAACAGGTAGCAACCTAGTTGAATTTTCTCTGGTCTTTGCCATCGTTTCCATGATGATCTTCGGGCTCATCGATTTGTCAAGAGTCGTGTACGCTTCCACATCGTTGGAAGCTGCCGCTCAGGCGGGCGCTCGTTATGGCATAACGGCCCCTTATGACACGGCAGGCATCGAAGCAGCAGTTACCGCAAATTTAGTAGGCGTGGATACGAGTGAACTCCAGATCACAGTAACCCACCCCGACGACCAGGAAGTAAAAGTAACGTTGACGTACGAGTATCAGTTTATTACGCCGGTCATGGCCCAGCTTTCCAACGCCGCATCATTGACTCTCCATGCGAGCGCCCGCATGACTTCCTAGTGAACAAGCTGTAAAATAACGCACCTAATTTGCAGCTTTTAATAATCCCAACCCTCTCACTTTCAGCTCTTGTAGCGAGGAGACAGAACCATGTTTCAGCAACTTTTTACCACTATGCAGTTCTTTTTGAGCACGTTTGTCGATGACGAGAAAGGCGCCGAATTGGCCGAGTATGGCCTGGTATTGGCCCTGGTGGCCGTAGCCGCCATCGTAGCCCTGGGCGTCCTGGGCGGTGGCATCAGTGACCAGCTCACCAGCGTGGGCAACACTATTGGCAACGCTGCCGAATAATCCACCCGTAACGAATCCATACCCCGCACAACTCCCATATGATGCAACATTGAGCAGGGGGAGCTACCATCAGCTCCCCTGCTCATGTTCACATCATCTCCGTGTGATACCTATTTTTCATTCGTAACACTCGCCAGGATGAAGACGGAGGTACAAGGATGAAAGATAATCCACTTCGTCGTCAACGAGGCGCAAGTCTGGTTGAATTCGCAGTCATTCTTCCCATGCTTTTGATGATCACCCTGGGAGTGGCTGATCTGGGCAGAGTGTATTCGGTTAACTTGATCCTAATGAACGGCGCCCGTGAGGCCTCTCGTTATCTGGCATCCCATCCTTACGACACAGCCGGAGCCACCGAGCGGGCTGAAGAGGCATTGACGGATCGCGGCATTTCCATCGATGATGTGACCATCAGTGCTACACCTGGTGAAAGCGGCGAGACGGTGAGTGTCTCCATCAATTACGATTATCCACTTCTCTTTGGGTTCTTACCCTTTTCCACCATCCCTCTTGACATTTCGGTGAGCATGCCTGCAATTTGAATAGACGACGATCAGAAAGGGCTACGAGTACACGCACGTATAGTTGATAGAAGCAATCACCCTTAACAGTACAGAATCGAGCAGTTCGGCAGAGAGTAAGCGCAGGCATTCACACCCGGTGTCTGCATAAGATGGTCGCAGGCGAAGGCCTGGCTTGAATTTAAATCTCAATCCGTCGGCCCCCCCTGGGCTTTCCGTCGGAGGAACTGCACGATGTATACGCAAAAGATTGTAAACAACCATCCTGAACAAGGCTCTATTCTCGTCTATTTTGCCCTTTTTTTAGTAGTGATTTTGGGTTTTGGGGCGATTGCCCTTGATGGGAGTAACGCCTATGTCCAGCAACGGCGCATGCAGAATGCTGCTGATGCCGCCGCACTGGCAGGAGCACGAATGGCTGCCCTGGGAGGCAGCAATTCGGTGATCCAAAACGAAATCAACAAATTTGCCACTCTTAATGGTGCCGAAGAGGTGAGCTGGCAGTTTACGCAAAGTGGGAAGGCAATCGAAGTGCAGGCTGAAGAAACCTTCGATACTGCTTTTGCCAAGCTATTTGGCATGAACACGATGACGGCCCGAGCTGTGAGCGAGGCCGCGTATGGCGTCGCCGCCAGCGCCGACAATATGTTGCCCATGACTGCCCCGTGCGCAGAGCGCACGCCCGGCGAGACCTACACCCTGTGGGAAAAAGAATCAGGAGGCATGGGACATGGAGGGGGACATGGAGGCGATGATCACGACTCGGATGGCCACGGCAATTTTGGTTGGCTGGATTGGAACGGCGGTTCTCCCAGCACCCCCGAGTTGGCCGATAATATTTTACATCCTTCCAATAGCGGCTATTGGCATATTGGCGATGCCGTCCCCAGTGCTCCTGGCGTGAAGGGCAGTAGTCAGGTTATATCTGCTCTCAACACATGGATGGGCCATCATGTCACGATCCCCCTGTACAGTAGTATTAGCGGCAATGGCAATAACGCCACCTACCAGGTCTGTGGCTTTGCCGAATTTGTCCTCACGGGGTTTAATTTCCATGGTTGTCACAAATGGATCGAAGGCTATTTTATTCAAACCATCAAGACAGATGGCGAAGTAGGCGATGACGATGACGGCGACTATGGCATTTCGATCCTGTACATCAGTAAGTAAGGAGAATACCTGCAATGAAATCAACTGGCTTTATCTGGTGGATCGGAGCTGTCATCCTGGCAGCCCTGGCCGGGCTTGTCACCTATCAGACGCTGACGACAGCCGCCCCCATCGACAATGGCGATCAGTCTCTGGTGAGCCAGTTCGTAGTGGTGGCTGCCACCGACATCCCCTCACGTCGTTCCATCACCCAAAATGAACTGCAATTGAAAAAATTCCCTGTGGATACAGTGCCCGCTGGCGCTGCCACCAACATGGATCAGGTCCTGGGAAAAATGTCCGGCGAGACGATTCTGGCCGGAGAGCCGCTCATGATCCCTAAATTGGTGACGCCGGATATCGTCACCCGGAAACTGGCTCTGTCGGTGCCCGAAAATAAGGTCGTCATGGCGGTGCAGATGGATTCCGTACTCCTCAGCAATCGTCTGGTTCGGCCTGGCGATCACATCGACATCATTGGCACCTTTTCCGCTGAACTGACTGTCGCCGGTGGTTCTGGTAGCCAGGATGAAAGCATTGCCACCCTGCAAGACGTCGAAGTCCACGCCATCATTATTCCCAAACAGCTCAACCCCGATAAAACCGCGGCTGGTAGCGCAGATGAAAGCGGCACCTTCCGCACGGATAAGCCTAGCGAGCAATCCATCCTTATTGCCGTTGACCTGCAAGATGCGTTAGTATTACGACATATCTTGGATATAGGTGGCATACTAGATCTGGCCTTACGAGCACCGGATAACCAGGGTCTTGCCCAAACCGTTCCCGTCGATCAAAACTATTTGATAGATCGCTATCAGATATTGGTCTCACCCTAAGGATGTGCGTGGATAGTGGAAAAGTCTTCACGAATCATTCGCCTGGCAGTCGTTTCTTCCAACTATGATACGGTCGATGCCATTCGGCGAGTAGCCGAGACCGAAGGTTGGCGCGTGATCGCCAAGGTAGGCCGAAAATACGAACTGGCGTCGTTGGCGCAACAGCGGGCTGATCTCGCTCTCATCGATCTGGCCAACCTGGATGCTCTGCACCTGATCGAACAAGCCACGAAGACTTTGCCCGACTTACCCTTGTTGGCTTTGGCCACCCCCGAACGTTTTGGCGAATTACAACGCGCCATGTTGGCAGGCACCCGCGGTTTCGTGCGCCATCCCATCGTAGCGACCGAGTTTATTGCCGTGGTGAAAAGCATCCTGCTGGACCATAAGACCGAAGAAACACAAATATCCCACCACACGCTTTGCGTCGCCATCACCGGGCTGAGAGGTGGGGTGGGCAAAAGCACCGTCGCCGTCAATCTGGCAGTGGCTTTTCATAAGCTTAGCAAGTTAGATGTGTTTCTGGTAGAAGCGCACAACAATCTTAGTGATCTGGCCCTGATGCTAAACATTCAGCCCCGGCATACGCTCAACGATCTGGTCGATACCGCCGAAGTCGATACCCGAATGGTGAAATCCTTGCTGCAGAAGCACGAGAGCGGTATCTATGTGCTTTCTAATACACTCAATGTGAGTGAGATGGCCGAGTTGAGCCAGGAAGTCTGGAATCAGATCCTGATTCGTGTGAATGAAATGGCTCCCATCGTGGTCATCGATACGGCTCCTACGCCCGATCTGGTACTGTCGGAAGTACTGGACCAATCAGATATGACGATGATCGTATCGACCCCCGAGGTGCCTAGTTTACGTCGAGCCCTGGATCTATTTGACACTATCCAGGGCGACGAAAACCTGCAAGTGGATCCGCATTTGCTGATCAACCAGTTGGGAATGCCGGGCGGCATTTCCGAACGGTATATCAAGGAACGCCTTGGCAAAGATATCTATCAACAACTACCCCATGATCCCGCTCTGGCAACCCTGGCCATGAACAGCGGTATTCCCTTTGTCCTCAGCCAACCCCGTTCGCGCCTGAGCCGCGGTATCTTCGAGATGGCCGAAAAGCTGCTTCCCCGCACCGAAGAAACTGAGGAAGCCGACACGAATACATCATCCCGTTCCTTTCATCTGGGCTCGATAGCCTTCAATCGTCATGGCTAATCTCACCCTTCTTTTCCTCTCTTTCATCAGCCTGATAGCAGCGCTTGTGATCAATCTCATGGCGCACTATCTGCCCACAACGCAAAACCTGTCCCGTGCCTGGCAGCAGATGTGGCCTTCCCATGGCGATCCCATGGGGCCAACTCCCCCTTCCCACCCATCCCGTTTTCCCCCTACCCGTTGGCTCCTGCGCATTCTTGCCGTCTGGATAGCAAGTTTTGCTGTTTTATGGCAGGCCACCTCTGCCGACACGCTGGCCCAAAAGCTCACCCTGGCGGGTATAGGCCTTTATCTGCTCCTGATCGCCCTCATTGATCTCGATCATCATCTGGTTCTCAACCGGGTGTTGGTTGTGTCGGCCCCCATTTTAGTGGGCCTTAGTCTGGTGGGCTTGCTCCCCTCTTTGCCGATGGCCCTGGCAGGCAGCCTGCTCGGCCTGGTCCTCTTTGGCCTGATGGCAGTCATCGGTCGCGGCGCCATGGGCATGGGCGATGTCAAATTGGCCGTCTGGATCGGTTTTGTCACAGGCTATCCCCAAGTTCTCATCGCGTTGCTTCTGGGGATCATCGCCGGCGGGGTGGCCGCTGGTGTCCTCCTCGTCACACGCCGTATTCATGCCAAACAGTCTATCGCCTACGCACCGTATTTGGCGCTTGGCGCCTGGCTTGTCTTGATGCAGCAAGCACACACCCTTTCGTAAAGGAGGCCATATCATGTTCCTGAATCCTCTGGTCGCCATATCACTGATCTTCTCCTTCACCATCTTTTTTGTCCTCATTGGCCTCTACAAATGGCTGACGTGGACGCGCGAAATCGACGAGCGCTTTGAGATCTCGATGCAGAGCGGCAACATGGATGGCTGGGGAGTACCGACGGCAGGGCGGCGGGACGATCTCCAGCAGCGTCTGAGCAAGACGCAATACTTCGGCGGAATTCGTCACCAGTTGCTGCAAGCCGGGCTCCATGTCACCGTTTACGAATATCTGGTCATACGACTGGCCATTGTTTTGTTGAGCCTGGCCGCGGGGTGGCTCGTTGCCCATAATCCCTTAGGAGGCATATTGCTCGCCATCGCCGGGTGGGTTGTCCCCGAGCTTTATGTACGCAATCGCCGCAATAATCGCCGCAAAATGTTCGATACGCAATTGGTCGATGTGCTCAACCTGATGGTGAGCTCGCTGCAGGCCGGCTATGGCCTGCAACAAGCCCTGAGTATCATCGTCAAGGAAATGCCCGATCCCTCTGCCTCCGAATTCGGTCGCGTTATCAAAGAATCCCAGTTGGGGTATAGCCTTGACGATGCCCTGAATCACCTTGTCGACCGTGTGCAAAGCGATGATCTGGCGCTCATCGTGACTGCCATTCGTATTCAGAACGAAGTGGGGGGTAGCCTGGCAGAGGTTATGCAGAGCATCAGCCAGACTATCTTAGAACGCATTCGCATCAATGGCGAGATCCAAACGCTGACCGCAGAACAGCGCATGTCGGGCACCGTTCTCACGGCCCTGCCCTTCATATTGGGCACCGTGTTTATGCTCATCAATCCTGAATACATGATGGGTATGTTTCAACCCGGCTGGCCAATCCTCATCCCCATCACAGCCACACTCATGACAGTGGTCGGCTATCTGATCATGCGGCAAATGCTCAAACTGGACTTTTGATCTGGACAGTCGACTTTTCTATTTCAACCACAGGTTCTCACAGAATCAAAGGGATGCAGCCAGAAAACGGTGGTATCTGCGGCTATAAAATGACTTGTCAAACCACGAAATCAATTTTTGCCAGACGCCCATAGCGATCATGAAAATGAGAGAAACAACCATGACGACCAGTTCCCAAACATCCAATCGGTGGCTGACTGCCCTATTTCGGCCCCGACAGATCCAGGAAATCATCGAACGGGATCCCTACCAATCCACCAATTTAATTGCTATTTTTTCCTGTACAGCGTTTGCTGTTGTCATTGCCGGGCTCTTGTTGCCCGAACAGGGAAGCGGGCCGGTGATGCAGGATATGATTCTGCCTTTGGCTATCGGATTGGTGTTCGGCATTCCGATTCTCAATGCGGTTGCCATGTTGCTCGATACGGCGGTCACCCGCTTGGGCGGGCAGATATCACAAGAAGGGGCCCGCAGCACCATCGCCTGGGCCACGCTGCCCTCGGCCTTGTTCAATATCCCCTGGTTCGGCGTTCAGATAGCCGATCATGTCCTACATGTCGGTGAGGTACCCTTTTTCCGGCCTATCTTCATCACTTTATGGCTTGTCGTGTCTGTCTGGAGCTTGCTCATCCTCCATCCCGTGCTCAGCGGAATCAGCAAGCTGAGCCGGGGCCGCACATTATTGGCAGTGGTCGCTGTTCATGGCGCCTTGCTGGTGGTGGTTGGGATCACCTTCGCCATCCTCACACTTGGCTTGCAGACCGTTCATTTATTTAATGTCAAGATTCCTCCACAGCTAGAGGCTGCGGCACTGACGGGCATGGCCGTTCTCATGGTTGTCATCGGTTTGCAGCGTCAAAACCAGAGCGAAGTCAGTCAGGCAGAGGCACTGCTGGCCACATGGCGGCCGGGCGAACTGCCTGATATGGAGGCGCTGGAACTGGCCAAACCATGGCAGGAACGTATCGTGCAGCCCCTGTGGCAACGCATTCGTGGTTATGGCACCCAGATCACGCCAGCCGACCAGATTCGCGAAATGCAAAAGCAACTCATTCGGGCCGGACGCCCTCACAACATGGGAGTAACGGACTTTTTGGGTTTGCGCTTGATTGCCAGTGCCGTCATGGGCGTGGGTATGTTCATGCTCGCGGGCGTCTTACCCCTGGCCCCCGGCATCAACCGCATTCTGCTCACCATCGTCGGTTTCTCGCTGGGCATCTATCTCCCCACCAACTGGCTCAAGGGCCAGATACGCAAACGTCAAAAAGAGATCCAACGGGCGCTGCCCGACGCGCTCGACATGCTCACCATCTGCGTAGGCGCGGGCCTGGGCTTCGATGCGGCACTACAGCGTGTGGCCGGCAACTGGGAGAACGCACTGGCCCAGGAGTTTCGCTACGTATTGCATGAGATGCGGGTGGGAGTACGACGCGTGGAAGCGCTAAGGCATCTGGCCGACCGCACCAATATCCCCGATCTGGCAAGCCTGGTGGCACTGCTGGCCCAGGCCGACCGTCTGGGCGTTCCTCTCAGCAATGTGCTCAAAAGCCAGTCCCAACAGATGCGCATGCGTCGTCGTCAGCGAGCCGAAGAAGAAGCCCATAAGGCACCTGTCAAAATGCTCCTTCCGCTTTCCATGTTCGTCTTGCCCGCCACCATGGCCGTGGTGTTGGGCCCTGCCATTCCCCGTTTTGTGGAGATGATGAGCAAATTCTGATTTTCAGGGAGAACCCGAATGACCACAAATTCACCTATGCAAGATCCCCAATACGAAACGATGCTCAATGCCATGCAACGCGGCGATTGGACCCATGCGCAGGAATTGCTGGCACAGTTACAGGCTCAATACCCCGATGACACAGAGCTACAGGCGCTGGCCAGCGATATTCGCTATAAATCCAAGCTGAACAGTTACTGGACCTCCAGGTTCGCTGCGTTAACCGCCCGCTGGCCGCAGGTCAATAGCGCCCGCCTGCTGCGCTGGGCCATTGGTCTGGCCGTCATCGGCATTATCCTCTACCTCGTGTTGTCGATCAACAGGGGCCTGCTGCAGCCCCGGTTCCAGGTCCAGGCCGAGGCGTCGGAGATGGCGCAACTGCTGGCCGAGGGGGATAAGGCCTATGCCAGTGGTGACTATCAGGCTGCCATGGACTCCTATCTCAAGGCGCAGGAAAGTGGCCCTGCAGATGCGGACATCGAAGCGGCCATCAGTCGGGCACGCACCAAAATCGACGTCGCCCAAAAGTACGAGCAGGCCCTCAAGGCGACCGACAACCTGAACTACACCGAGGCGGAGCAGCTCCTATTGGAAATTCAGAAGCTGTCGCCACATTACAGCAATGTCGACGAACTGCTGCCCCAGATTCACGAGCAAGTGCAAATGGAAGCACTTTTCTACGCTGCCGAGTTTGCCTATGAGCGCCAAGAGTGGCAAAAGGCTGTCACTGCTTATGAACAGATACTGACCATCGATGCTACTTTCCACGAGAGAAACGTCAAGGCACACCTTGCCGAGGCTTACACCAATCTGGCGCAGGCCGGGTTGAAGGCAGACATCCTGACCCCCAGCCTGGTCGATGATGCCATCGACCTCATTCGCAAGCGCATCCGGCTTGATCCCGATAATCGTATTGCTCTGGATCAGGTGACCCGATTGACACTGTACAAACAATCTCTGAACGCTTTGCAACAACAGGACTACCTCACCGCCACGCCCCTCTTGGAGCAAATCATACAGCAGCCGCATGACATGCTGGGCCAACACATCAATCGGGACCTGTATACCGCGTATCTCGGGCTGGGCGACGCCGCCATGACGGAGGGTGAAGCCAAGGCGGCAACCGACTACTATGCCAAAGCGGTCAATGTGCCCGACATCGACCCCGCCGAGGCCCGACTGCGCCTGGAAGTCTCGATGGCCCGCATTCCCCCCACCCCCACGGCGACCCCTA
>JAADGC010000032.1 GCA_013152585.1 Chloroflexota bacterium | reverse complement strand
ACGATGACAGCCGTAAAAATGAGATAGACGATCGAGAGCGGCGTCAAAAACTTCCAGCAGAAATGCAGCAACTGATCATAGCGGATGCGGGGCACGCTGGCCCGCACCCAAATGTAAACGAACAGCAGGGCGATAATCTTGAGCACGAACCAGCCAAAGCCGATAATCGGGCCATACCAGGTGCCGGGGATAGCGAAAGGCCCATGCCAGCCGCCAAAGAACAGCGAGGCCATGATGGCGCTGCCGGTGATCATGCCGATGTACTCTGACATCATGTACAGGGCAAATTTGATGCCGCCATACTCGATCTGATAGCCGGCGATGAGTTCATTTTCGGCTTCGGGTAGATCGAAGGGACTGCGGTTGCTCTCGGCCAGCATGGTGATGAAGAAGATGGGAAATGCCAGCCACAACCACAACCATAACCACCAGGGGCGTTGCTGATTGACGATCTCGACCAGGTTCAGGGTGCCCATTTCCCGGCCGACATTGGTGGTGAGCACAATGGCCGTGAGCACGATGCCCAAGGGCAATTCGTAGCTAATCATCTGGGCTGCGGTGCGCAGGGCGCCCAACAACGCATAGTTGTTGCGGCTGCTCCAGCCCCCCAGGATGATGCCATAGGTGCCCACACTGGTGATCGCCACGATGTAGAGCAGGGCCACATTGACATCGGCCACGGCCAGACGAATGGTTTGGCCAAAGAGATGAATGTCGGGGGCGATGGGGACGACGGCAAACGCTACCAGGGCCGGAATGAGCGACAGAGCCGGCGCCAGCAGATAAATCGCTTTGTCCACATGATCGGGAATCACTTCTTCTTTGAAGATAGCCTTGACCGCGTCGGCGATCGGTTGCAACAGGCCGTACGGCCCGGCCCGGTTGGGCCCCAACCGCACGTGGAAGCGTCCCAGGAGCTTGCGTTCGTAATACGTGAGATACGCAAAGCCTGTCAACAACAAGAGGATGATGACGATGCTTTTGATAAGAGAGAGGAGTATGACGCTCATCGGCAGGGTGGGGTGAGAGAGGAATGGCGGGATGAAGAAGCGTTAGTTGCTGACTTTGCTGATGGCCACTGCGGTACGCTGACCGAAACGGTCGAAGAGTTCACCGACAGGTGCCTGCAGGAAGGAGAAGGGCACAAATACACTGTTGGGGGAAATGCTGTCGTCGAGGACGACCGGCGCTGTGATTTCGCCGGTGCCCGAATGCATGCGAATGCGATCCCCTGCGGTCACTTGCAGACGGACGGCATCGCTGGGGTGCAGGCGGGCTGCCATCACGCCCAGGTGCGCCATTTCGGTCGTGGCGGCGAAGGTGGTGCCTTGATCCCACAACTGATTTCCGATAATGAGATGGAAGGGATATTTACGGTCGGTGGGGTCGAAGCCAGGATCGTGCGATCGTAGCTCGCGTCCTACTTCCAGCGCCGACCGCTGCCACTGGCGCCCTTCTGCACCCATGTTTTCCCAGCTCATGCCCGCATATTGCGGCACGGCCCGGGTGATCTCGGCGAAGACAGCAGCGATGGTGAGGGTTTGCCAACTGGCCGGGAGTTCGCCCCAATAGGCCTGGGCGAGGTGCATGAGGATGGCCCAATCGGGCACAGATTTGGCCATGGGCTTCACGGCTCGCGGTGCCCGTTGCAGGCGGCGTTCGGTATTGGTGAAGCTGCCCTCGGATTCGACATAGGAGGCAGCCGGCAAAACCACATCCGCACGGATGGCGGTTTCGGTGAGAAACAGGTCTTGCACCACCAGAAATTCGAGCTTATCGAGGGCGGCGGCATCGCTGGGCTTCTCACCCACCGGGTCCGCCCCCATGATGATCATGGCCTTGAGATGTCCGGAGGCAGCGGCAGCCATCATGCCGCCGTAGCCCAGGCCGGGTTGCCGCGGCAGGCGGGTCTGCCACAAAGCCTCGATGGCACTGCGGGCCTCGTCATCACTCAGAGGACGACGCCCCGGCAGTTGGTTGGGCAACAGGCCCACATCACCCGCCCCCTGAGCATTGGCCTGCGCGTGCAAAAAGCCCAGCCGGTCGTCGTGTCCCGCGGCAACAGCCCAGTTGCTGAGGGCGGTGACAATGTCACGGGCGCCAAAGCCCCAGGCATAATCGGCGCCGTAAACGATGAAAGGCTTTTGCGCCTGGGCCAACCATTGCCCGGCTGCCCGGACGTCTTCTGTATTCCAGGCGCCATCCTCTGCCGGCAGCCAGCCGGGGATGGCCTCGCCGCCGGCTTGCAGGGAAGCACGGGTGAGGGCATCGAAGAGATCGACCTCCTGGCCCGGCATGGGGGCCAGATGGATGCCGGGATAACGGCTGAGTTCGATGCGGCGGGGATGCACGATGATCAGCTTGACCCCGCGGCGTTTGGCAGCCCGTTTGATGAAATTGGCCAGCACGGGCATTTCTTCACTGGGATCGGCGCCCATGAGCACGATCAAATCGGCGTCGTGCACATCGCCCAGGGCGGGCAGCCCCCGCGGATCGGCCAGCACTGCCGAGCCCTCGCGATAATCGACGTTATTGCTGCCCACCATGCCACGCATGAATTTCCCCAGCAGATAATTGGCTTCGTTGGAGAGTTTGGCTGAGCCCAAGGCGCCGACAGCTTCCGGGCCATGTTCCTTACTCACGTTTTGCAGCCCGGCCACGATCTGCTGGATGGCTTCCTGCCAGCTTACGGGTTCCAGCTTGCCGTTCATGCGGGCCAGGGGCTGTTGCAGGCGCTCGGGATGATAGGAGAAGCCGGTGGCAAAACGGCCTTTGTCGCAGATCCACTCGTCGTTCACGGCCGGGTTTTCGCGGGCGACATTGCGACGCACGCGATGGCTGCGGCTATCGATGCGCAGATTACAGCCCTGGCCGCAGTGCGTGCAAATGGAATCGGTTTTATCCAGTTCCCAGGGCCGGTAGCTGAAGCGGGAGAGGCGGTTGGTCAGGGCGCCCACAGGGCAGATGTCGATAACGGAACCACTGGTGGCGGCATCGAACTTGCCCGCGGGGAATTTGTCGATGACGGTTTCACCCCCGCGATGGAAGAGCCCCAACTGTGGTTTGTCCTCCCACTCTTGCAGGTAGCGGATGCAGCGCCAGCAGACAATGCAGCGTTCCTGATCGAGCATGATCAGGTCGCTGAGGGGGTAGTGCTTGGTTTTATGCGTCTTTTCTTCCCAAAAATGCGAATGCCCCGGCCCGTGCTCCAGGGTTTGATCCTGCAGGGGGCATTCTCCGCCTTTGTCGCAGATGGGACAATCGAGGGGATGATTGATCAGGATCAGTTCCAGGGTGCCCTGACGGGCGTCGCGAGCCCGTTCGGAGTTGTAATAATACACGGCCCCGTCGTTCACCGGCGTGGTGCAGGCGGTGATCAGCGCCTTGCCCCGGCGGGTTTCCGCCTCGACCAGGCACATACGACAGGCGCCCAAAGGATCGAGTTTGGGATGAGAACAAAAGACAGGAATTTCGATGCCGCCACGCTTGGCCGCGGCAGTCAATAACTCGCCTTTTTTCGCTTTGATTTCCTTGCCGTCAATGGTGATGGTAATCCAGTCGGACATGGTGTAATTAGGGATCTGTGTGGGAAGGTTGGGGCCAGGTGTGCGGTTGGGTGCAGGTCAATCTTCGTCGTCCAGCTTGTTCTCGAGGGGCTGACCGACATATTGCCGATAAGTGGGACGGGCGGGAATGGTAGGTTTTTGGGCTTCGGGGTTGGTGGCGGCAATGGTAGCAGCAAATTCGTCGCCAAACAGACGCATGGTGCTTTGCAGCCCCCAAACCGAGGCGGGACCAAAGGGGCAGAAGCTCTGCTGGTCGATGTATTTGGTGATGTGTTTGAGACGGTCGATATCGGAGGGCACGCCCTGCCCGGCTTCGATGCGTTTGAGCACTTTTTCCAGCCAGCCGGAACCTTCGCGGCAGGGGCTGCATTTGCCGCACGACTCTTCGCGGTAGAAGCTGACGGTGCGGCGGGCAAGGGGCACGATGTCTTCGCCCTCGCAGAGGACGATGACGCCACCGGAACCGAGCAATGAGCCGGCCGCCTGGATAGATTCGAAATCGATGCTGGTATCGAGTTTGTCGGGGAGGATGTGCGGCATGGAGAGGCCGCCGGGGATGATGCTTTTGATGGGGCGATCGTCCAGCGTGCCACCGGCCATGTCGTAAATCAATTCCCGCAGGGTGGTGCCGTAGGGGATCTCGTACACGCCGGGTTTTTTCACCTGGCCACTGAGGGAGATCAGTTGGAAACCCGGGCTACGTTCGCTGCCCCACTGCCGGTACCAGTCGGCGCCGTGCTCCATCACGTGGCGCACATGGGCGATGGTTTCCACATTGTTGATGATGGTGGGCTTGGCGTAGAGACCGGCCACCGCCGGGAAGGGTGGTTTGAGACGAGGATGGCCGCGGCCCCCTTCCAGCGAGCTGAGCAAGGCGGTTTCTTCGCCGCAAATGTAAGCCCCGGCGCCCGAGTGCACGATCACTTCCAGATCGAAGTCGCTGCCAAAGATGTTCTGGCCCAGAAAGCCTTTGGCTTTGGCTTCGGCGATGGCGGTGCGCAGGCGACGTTGGGCAAAGGCATATTCGCCGCGCACGTAAATAAAGGCATAGTGCGCCTGAATAGCCCAGGCGGTACAAATGGCGCCTTCGAGCAGTTGATGGGGATCGTATTGCAGGATCAGGCGATCTTTGAAAGTGCCGGGTTCGGATTCGTCGGCGTTGATCACCAGATAGCGGGGAGTGACATCTTTGGGTAAAAAGCCCCACTTGACGCCAGCGGGGAAGCCTGCCCCCCCGCGGCCACGCACCCCAGCCGCCTTCACGATCCCCACCGCCTCGTCGGGAGCCATTTGCAGGGTCTTGCGGGCGGTCTCGTAACCATCGTCCGCCAGATAACTGGCCATGGTATGACTTTGGGGCTTGTCGATGCGAGCCAGCAGGAAGTTGGTCTGGGGATGATGGTCGTGATGGTAGGGCCCGCTCTCGTCGTGATCAGGCGGCAGTTCGGTGGCCGTTTGCAATTCGGCGATGATGGCGTCGATCTTTTCTTTGCTGAGCCCTTCGTAATAGCGTGCCCAGGCGCTTTGGTTGCGCCGGGCCGACATCACGGGCGCCGTGGCGCAGGAACCGAGGCATTCCATGTGATCCAAGGTAAAGACGCCGTCAGATGTGGTTTCGTTGAAACCGATCCCCAGTTTTTCCTGCAGATAATCGGCCATCTCGCCCGCCCCGCGCAACATGCAGGGCACGTTGGTGCAAATCTCCAGGTGAAATTTGCCCTTGGGCTCTTTGTAAAACATGTTGTAAAAACCGGCGATGGCGTAGACTTCCATGGGTTCCATGTCGAAAATACGGGCAATTTCGTCCATGACCTCGTTGGGAAGCCAGCCGATCTGGCGCTGGGCGATGTGTAAGGCGGGGAGAATGGCAGACCGGGCGCGGGGGTAGCGCGCCATGGTCGTTTTCATTTCGGTGCGAGCGGATTCTGATAGCATAGGGCGTGTTGGGAAGCGGAGTGTGTTCGTGCTGAACCGGCAAGGTGGCGTATTAGCGATCAATGTCGCCCAGAACGATGTCAATGGTGCCAATGACCGTGACCAGATCGGAGAAGAGATGGCCTTTGGACATCATTTCCACCGCAGAGAGATTGGAGAAGCTGGGTGTGCGGACGCGGCAGCGATAAGGATGAGCGCTGCCATCAGAGACGATGTAGAAACCCATTTCGCCTTTGGAGGCTTCGATGCCGTAATACACCTCGCCCACCGGCGGCTTGAGGCCTTCGGTGTATAGTTTGAAGTGATGGATGAGGGCTTCCATGCTCTGATCGAGCAGCTCGCGCTTGGGGGGAACGACTTTGGGGTCGTTGAGCCAGAAGTCCCCGTCGGGCAGGGTGTCGATGGCCTGCTGCACAATGCGAGCGGATTGGCGCATTTCGTTCAGGCGCACAAAATAGCGGGCGTAGCTGTCGCCTTCGTCGTAGACGGGAATCTCGAAATCGTATTGGTCGTAATTGCAGTAGGGCTGCGCCTTGCGCAGATCGTAGTTGACGCCGCTGGCCCGCAGCAGTGGCCCCGTAACGCCCATGGCGATGGCGTCTTCTTTGCTGAGATAACCGACGCCTTCCAGACGGTGGCGCCAGATGGGGTTGTCGGTGAGCATGCGCCCGTATTCGTCAAAACGCTGGGGCAGGATGGCCAGGAAGTCGCGCAGGCGGGGCACGAAGGCGGGAGGCAAATCGGCGGAGACGCCGCCAATACGCATGTAGGAGGTGGTGAGGCGAGCGCCGCAGACCATCTCGAACAGATCGAGGATGTCCTCGCGTTCGCGGAAGGCATACATGAGCAGGGCCAGCCCGGTGCCACCGACGTCGAGGGCGTGGGTGCCCAACCATACGAGATGGCTGGCGATGCGTTGCAGTTCGGCCATGATCACGCGGATAGCCTGCGCCCGCGGCGGGGCCTCTATCCCCAGCAGTTTCTCGACCGTCAGCACGTAGGCCAGGTTGTTCTGCATGGCCGATACGTAATCCATGCGGTCGGTGTAGTAGACAAAATCTTTGTAGCGGACACTTTCGGCCTGCTTTTCGAAACCGCTGTGCAGATAACCGATATCGGGTTCGACGGATACAATCCGTTCACCGTCCAGCTCGACAATCAGGCGCAGGACGCCATGGGTGGCGGGGTGCTGCGGCCCCATGTTCACCACCATGTGTTTGCTGTCCATGCGCCCGGGCACGGCTTCGGGCCGCTGTTCGGCCTTCATGATCTGTTGGCCCAGGAATTTGAATTCTTCGTCTTCCCACGTGGGCGAGAAGGGGATGTGTTCGCCGCCGTGGGGATAATCTTTGCGCAGCGGATGCCCTTGCCAATCATCCGGCATGAGGATACGGCGCAGGTCGGGATGACCTTCGTAGTGCACGCCAAGTAGATCGTAGGCCTCGCGTTCGTGCCAGTTGGCGGTGGGCCAGACGCCGGTGAGGCTGGGCGCAGTGGGAGTATCGCCGCCGGGCAGCGGCACCCGGAGCTGTAAAAGGGTGCCGTCGCGAGATACGGAACGCAGGTGGTAAACGCCATAAAAGCGGGCGCCGGGCTCCAGCGGCGATGCCAGCTCGAGCTGGTCGACGGCGGTCAGATCGCTGAGCAGGTCGTAGGTCAGACCTGGGGCATCGCGCAGAAAAAACCCGACATCAACCAAGGTCTCAGGCTTGACGGTGATGCTGGGCACAGCGGAAGTATCGCTGGTGGAGAGTATAGCGTCCGGAAATTGCTCACGGAGTTGGGCGACGGGGTCGGTCATGGTTCTCATCTAGTTGGTACACGAGAGGAATCTCTCGCAAAGGCGCAAAGGGCGCAAAGCTTTTCGAAGGTCCGGCATTCCTTTGCGTTCTTTGCGAGAGACCTTTTGGTTCCAGCTCAGCCAGGTTGGGAATATGGCAAGTGGATTATTCGGGCAGGGGGGGTAATTGAGGAGGAGTGGGAAGCTGGATGATGGGAGGTGTGATCTTATGATCGCTGAATTTTTCGCGCTCGATTTTTTCTTGTAGCTTGGTGAGGGCATACAGCAAGGCTTCGGGGCGCGGGGGGCAGCCCGGCACATACACATCGACGGGGATGATTTTATCGACACCCTGCACAACGGCGTAGTTATTAAATGGGCCGCCGGCGCTGGCGCAGATGCCCATGGCGATCACCCACTTGGGTTCTGCCATTTGATCGTACAGGCGTTTGATGACGGGCGCCATCTTGTTGCTGACGCGACCGGCGACGATCATCAAGTCGGCCTGCCGCGGGGAGCCGCGGAAGAGTTCGCTGCCAAAGCGGGCGATGTCGTGCCGGGCCGTGCCGGTGGTGATCATTTCGATGGCACAACAGGCCAGGCCAAAGAGCAGGGGCCAGATGGAGTTTTTGCGACCCCAATTGACCATGGATTCCAGAGAGGTGGTGACGACACCGGTATGAGACAGTTGGGCTTCATGACCCATGGATCATGCACTCCAGTTGAGGATGAGATGAGGAGGGTAACAGAGAACTCAGCAAGCTACGAGGGTCAATCCCATTCGAAAGCGCCCTTGCGCCAGACATAGACGTAGCCGATAAGAAGAATGAGCAAAAAAAAGCCCATCTCGATCAAGCCAAATACTTTTAGCTTGTTGAGAAGGACGGCCCAGGGATACATAAATACGACTTCGATATCGAAAAGAATGAACAGCACTGCCACCATGTAGTATTGTACCGGGAAACGCTGGCGAGCATCGGTGAAGGGAATCATGCCCGATTCGATCGGTTCTTGTTTCATCTTATTGGGATTTTTAGGGCCAATAAGAGAAGGCATGATGATGGCGATGGCGGCAAAAACAGCAGCAACAACGAACAGGATGAGTAAGGGCAGATAATCAATCATCATTAGTTGGGCAGGTCTGAGTGCGAGATATGAATCGGGTGATCGCACGAACGAACTCCATCTGTGGCGATCTATTTCCATCCGGCCAAAGGTGGTTAAGGCACCGCTTTGACAAGATTCCGTGCATTCTATCACCAGTACCGCTATCTGTCAATCCACCCCAAAACGAATCGGCCATTCTAAAGTATGAAAGCAACCTTGGCGTTTTTCGATTTTGGCACGAATTTCACGGATTTCACGAAAAAAGAAGCAAAAAGCCTTTCAAAATTCGTCTGATTTGTGAAATTCGTGGCCGAAAATGCGTCTATCGGTGACGGATTCCGTTTTCGACAGACTCCAGGATATAATAACGACCATGGAAGTCATTCTCACCCATGAACATGCCGATTTCGATGCGCTGGCCAGCTTGTTGGCGGCCAACAGGCTCTTTCCACAGGCGCTGCCGGTCTTGCCGCATAAGCTCAACCGCAACTTGCGCGATTTCTTGATGCTGTATCGGGAGGCGCTGCCCTTTGTACGCCCCGAAGAATTGCCCAAACAGGGCGTCGACGAGGCCATTTTGGTCGATACGCAAACAGCTCAGGCTGTGCGCGGGATGACCCAGAAAACCTCGGTGCGGATTATCGATCATCACCCTTGCGAGCGCGAGCTGCTGCCGCAGGTCCATTATTGGGGTGAAGCAGTGGGAGCGACGACCACGCTGCTGCTGGAACAGATCATGAGCCGCGGCATTCACATCCCCCCGGTGGAAGCGACTTTACTCTTGTTGGGCATTTATGAAGATACCGGCAACCTGCTTTATGCCAGCACCACGCCACGCGATCTGCGCTGTGCGGCCTGGCTGCTGGAGCGCGGAGCCAATCTCGAGGTCGTCCACGACTTCCTCCATCATCCTCTCACCCTTGCTCAGCAGCACTTGCTGGATAGGCTGCAAGACCAGGCCCAGAGCTTCGAGATAGCGGATCATCTGATTGTGATCGCCAGCGCCGAGTCCTCCGAGACGATAGAGGAGGTCAGCACGCTGGCGCACAAAATGCGCGATTTTTTCGATCCCGACGGCCTGTTTGTGCTGATCGATTTTGGCGATCATATCCAGTTGGTCGCTCGTTCCACCACCAACCACATCCATGTGGGCGAGATTGCCGAACGATTGGGGGGCGGTGGTCACCATCGGGCAGCAGCGGCCCTCATCCGCAATCGCACGCTCGACGAAGTCAAGGCCGAATTACTGGCGATCCTGCCCGAGGCCATCCATCCCCCCGCCAAAGTCCGCGACATCATGTCAAAGGGCCTGCGTACCATCCCCCCCGACCTGACCATCGACGAAGCCATGCAGCGCATGCAACGTTTGGGGCACGAGGGCTTCCCGGTGGTGGCAAATGGCCAGTTGCAGGGCATCATCACCCGCCACATCATCGACCGCGCCATCCACCACAACATGCACAACGAGCCCGTGAGCAATGTGATGCGCGAAGGTGCCGTGACCGTCGGCCTGGATGAATCGGTGCAGAGCTTGCAGCAAAAAATGATCGCCGCCGGCTGGGGTCAGGTGCCGGTTGTCGATGAACAGGGCGAGATGGTGGGCATTGTCACCCGCACCGATCTGCTCAAATTGTGGGCTACGCCCGAAGAAGAACGATCACCGACCTCGGTGGCTCTGCAAATGCAGACGGCGTTGCCTTCAGGGTTGCAGCTCTTGTTGCGCCAAATCGGCCAAATGGCTTCGGATCTGAATTTGGCAACCTACGCCATAGGCGGCTTTGTGCGCGATCTCCTGCGAGGATTTCCGAACCTGGATGTGGACCTGGTGGTAGAAGGGGAAGCCGCCATGCTGGCGCAGGCGCTGGCCGACGCGTTTGGCGGCCGGGTGCGCGTGCACCAGCGCTTTGGCACCGCCAAATGGATTCGTGACGAGATAGCTTATTCAGCAGGCAGGACTCAGGACGACAACACCCCTTCCAGCATCGACTTCGCCACGGCCCGCATCGAGTTTTACGAAGAAGCCACGGCGCTGCCCGTGGTGGAGAAATCCAACATCAAGCTCGATCTGCACCGGCGTGATTTCACCATCAACACCCTGGCAGTACGACTGGATGGCATGTATTGGGGCGAGTTACTGGATTTTTACGGAGGCCAGCAAGACCTGGAACAGGGCGTGATCCGAGTGCTCCATTCGCTCAGTTTTGTGGAGGACCCCACCCGCATTTTGCGCGCCGTCCGTTTTGAGCAACGCTTCGGTTTTCAAATCGAACCCCGCACCGCGGAATTGATTCACAAGGCCATCGATCTGCTTCCCCGCGTCAGTGGCGCCCGCATCCGGCACGAGATCAACTTGATCCTGTTGGAGCAGGAGCCCGAAAAAGCTCTGCGACGTTTGCATGAATTGGGAGCGCTGACGGTCATCGATCCGGCATTGGCATGGCATCACCGTCTGGAAACCAAATATCAAGGCTTGCGGGCCGTGGTGGCCAGCCATGCCCAAAAATATGGCGCCATCGAGCGTTTGTACCTGGCCCTGTGGCTCACCCCGCTCACTGCTACTGATCACGAGCGTTTGATCACGAAGTTAAGGCTCAATGCTTCTTCGCGGGCCTTGCTGAATGAATGCCAGAAAATACAGGCCCTGACCCCCGCCCTGCTTGCCCCCCAGCTCTCCAACTCAGAACTCGACCGCCTGCTGGCGCCGTTCAGCGCCGATGCCCTGCTGGTGGCCCGCAGCGCCACCGATGATTGGACTCTGCGTGACCGCATTCTCGATTACGAGTACCATTTGCGCCCGCAGCGCATCCATCTCGACGGCGCCACTCTCAAAGCCCTGGGGGCGGCGCCTGGCCCCATCTACCGTACCATCTTCCAAAAAGTGCGCGCCGCTATGCTCGATGGCCAGATTCGCACGCCGGAGGAGGAAGTAGCAGTGGCCAAAGCCCTGCTTGCAGAACATCAACAAACGCGATAAGCTAAAGTCGGACGATTACTGTATCTATTGTCTCACACCCATCTCCCCATCCTATCCTCACTCCTGGCAGGTAGATGGCACTGCCCCACCCGTTCTTTCGGGGGTGAATGTATGGTCAAACAACTGAAGCCTATAGTACGCTTGCTCTGGTCGGGCTTGTTCCTGGATGTCCGCAGCTACGACGAGGCGGCTGACGGCGACAATCCATTTGTGGAAGGATTGTTCATGGTGGTGCTGATTGGGCTGTTGGTAGCGCTGGCCCACTTGGTAGGCAGTGTGCTGGGATGGGCGGTTACGCCGCATCTCGATCAGATTAAAACCCTGGTGCATGAGGGACTGGTCAGCATGTCGTGGTTCCAGCAATTCGTGGCGAGCAGTGCCCAAAGCCTGCAACAATTCGAAAACAGCTACGACCTTGTCTGGCAGATTGCCCACCTCTTGGCGCCCAATCCGCGCCTGGCCCTGTTGGCTCTGTTCCTGACACCCCTGCAATTACTGGTGCAGTGGTTATGGTTCGCGTTGGTGGCGCAGGCTGTGGCTCGTATGCTGGGCGGGCAGGGAAAGATGAAGCAGACCTTTGGCGCCTCGGCGCTGGCCTTCGCCCCACATCTATTGTATGTTTTTCGGGCTTTGCCCATGGTGGGCGTGGCGGCTGTGGGCGTGTGGACGTTGCTGGCCCAATATGTGGCCCTGCGTCGTGTACATGAAAATCTCTCCTGGCCGCGGGTACTCACGGCCGTCATTGCCCCCAGCCTGATTCTGTGCTTCCTGATCATCGTGTTAATCCTGGTGATAGCGCCGTTGATGGGCGCCCTGATTGGAGGAATGGTCTCATGAAACAGCGTTTTCGCGATTGGATTGCCATGGCACGGGCGGCACTGGCATTGGAGTCCGGGCCTTTTTACAGCTTTGGCAGCGGCCCAGCCCCCCTGCAACGCGCTGTGCTACTGGTCGTGGTGGTGGGACTGATGGTGGGAGGCGTTAATGCCATGATCCAGCTTCCGGCGCTGACCCGTACCCCAAGCTTTAATGTCGAGGCCCTCCGGCAGCAAATCGATCAAGGCCTGTCATTCAATGAAACATTCAGGGGCGAACTGCCACCCGAAGTGCAGACATTCCTGGATGTGTATCGCAGCAGCATCGAAGTCTTCGCCCCCCAAATCCCCAAAATCATGGCCGTGCCCTCTCCTTTGCCCGCCGGTGTAGGGCGTTTTCTGAGCTGGCTGGGTGACTGGCTTTCGACCCCGTTCGGCCTTTTGGGGCGCTGGCTCAGCATCTCCATTTGGATTATGCTGTTTGCCCGGTTGGTGGGAGGTAAGGGGACACTGCTCGCTTATTTGGGAGCATCTTCGCTATCGGTGTTGCCACATCTACTGCAAGCATTGAGCTTTATCCCAGTCATTGGCGGCCTGTTTGCCGTCGTCGCCGGTATCTGGGGATTGGCGATCCAGGTGAAGGCGGTGGAACTCACGCATCAACTCCCCCAAAAACGGGCCATCTTGGCCGTGATATTGCCTTATTTGCTGCTTTTTGTGCTACTGGCAATGGCGCTGGTGGTGGTGCTCGTATTGCTGATGGTAACGATTGCCGGCGGTGGCAGCTAGCAAAACTCTGCTTCAAACCGACAAGAGGTGGACACAGATTCATCTTTCAAAAGCTATCCGCTTTTTCGGCGCTCATCCGCGTCCTCACTCTTGGCGGTTTGAGGCGCAGCTTCGCCAGGTCGCAAGGGCGTAAGGTATGCCCCGGCATGGAAAGATTTTTTTCGGCAGAGTCGAATTTGTAAGTTTTGATTATTTTTGCGATAATAGCATTGGCTTTTGGTCAAACCAGCAATGTGTGCCTGTGAAGTCGCTAGTGGAGTGACTTGTTTAGAAAGATAGCGCTTGCTTGCGGCAGTGTCAGCCGCTCTGCCTGTCTTACTGCGCATTGATTCTGTGTCTTTTTCATCTTTTCTGCTGGAGTCTGGCGAATATCAAACTCACGGCTTACCAACGCATTTCTTGACACGCATGACCCGAATAGGGCGAACTATCTGCCAAATTTTTCGTGAAATTCGTGAAAATTCGTGTCAAAAAGAAAAAACGCCAAAGTCCAGTTTTCTGGTTCAACCGCATCTCAGGGGGACTCACTGTGACCTCCTGAGTTCCCAAAAAGCCTCTTTTCTTTATGCCGTCTGTCCCGACTGGTCACTAACAGGATTACAACGCGGAGTCGCCATGTCTTGGGGGCGTATGTGTGTAGACTCGATGTCTCTTCTGACCTCGATCATACCTGTACGACAAGTGTCCAGGGTACGTAGGACCCCAAGTCATTTTTACACCTTCACCAGGTGTTCATGCCCGCAATGCGGGCGTATCTTTCGTTGTCCATCCCCTCAACCCCCCATCCCTTTGTTATGCAACCGGTGCTTCATTTGCACTGGCGGCCTCCTGCCAGTGTAGAAACTGAGCCGCAGTTCCTCATTTGGGCTGAAACAGCACAGACCCCCCAGCCTTCGCGGCAGCGCGGGCGCTTGCCGCAGCAGCCACAGCCCAAACCTCACCCCTTTGTCGTCACAGACGACGGTGAATTGCGCCGTCTGACGCGTTCATTTGGGGCTGCGTTCATCACCCACGGCCGCGAATCCTTTACGCTGCAACTCCCCAGTAGCCGCACGGGCCCCCTGCCCAGCCCGCAATTGCTACATAACTGGGATATCGATACCCGAAACCTGTTTTTAGCGCCGTGGCACATCTGTGGTTTGCGTCTGTCGGTAGCTTCTCTCATGGCTGTTTTTGCCCAGGCGCAGCCAGAGGCCCGCACCGAGACCTTTGTGCCGGGCCGCGATTTTATTTATTGGCGACGGGCATTCTATCTGGTATTGCAAGGCCTGGCGCGGCAGCATTACATCCCGGCGCTGCAAGCCATCGCTGTCGATGAGACACACTATCAGCCTCGCTGGCAGCCGGTGTATGACAGCCGCCGCTTTCACGATAATGTCTGGGCTTTTGCCCAGGCCATGCCACCGCTCTGCCGCAGCGAGCTGGATGACGAAGGGGAACAACCTTCGGCCCTGATTATTCTGCAGGACTTTATCGCCACGATGACCGATCATCTGGTGCGAGAATGGGGCAGGGACGCCACACACCGATTGAGCTATTTGCATAATCACAACGATACCGTGACCTGGCTGCGGGGTTTGCTGCTACCAGAAGCGCCCATTCTCAACACGGCCGACGGCACTCAGAAATTCATCCGTGACGTGCAATCGTGGCAACGCAGCCTGGTCCCGGCCGGCAATACAAGTTACAAAATCGCCCTGCGCCTGACCCCACCCGCAGTGACTCAAAATCATCACACCTGGCACGTGCCCAAAACAGGCTGGCGACTGTCATATCATCTGCAGGCTCGCGAAGATGCCGAATTGCTGGTGCCAGCGGCACGGGTGTGGCAAAGCAGCGACGAGGTGCTTGTATATCGCCGACACCGCTTCCAACAGCCCCAGGAAAAATTGCTCAAAGCCCTGGGACAGGCTGCCCGCATCTTTCCGCCCATCGAGCGCAGCCTGCAAGACGCCGCCCCCACTCATGTGGATATCAGCACCACCGAAGTGTACGACTTCCTCCGCAATGCCGCCGATCTCCTGGTGCAAAGCGGTTTCTCCCTGATGTTGCCGCCATGGTGGGACGAGGTGGGCGCCAGCCTGGGCCTGCGGCTTCATCTCATGCCGCTGACGCCGGCGCCACCCGATGTCGCCCAGCCAACGCCCGAGCAAGAACGACCGGTGGGGTTCAGATGGGAGCTGGTGCTAGGGGATATGACACTGAATAAAGAAACCTTCGCCGAGCTGGTGGCGCTACGTTCGCCACTGGTGGAGCGGGACGGAGAATGGCTACGGCTCGATCCCGAACAGATCGACGCCGCAGAACGTTTTTGGAATCGACAACGTTTCGAAGGCTGCCTGGATCTGCGGGTGGCCATACGCTCGACTCTGAGCCTGGGGCCCGATATCGATATTGCCGGACTGCCGGTTTTGCAGGTCAAAACCAACGGCTGGCTGACAGACCTGCTGCAAAAACTCAGCCAGGGTGATGACGAGTTGCGTCAGACCGCCCAGCCTGAAAGCCTACACGGGACTTTACGTCCCTATCAGCGTGAAGGCTATGCCTGGCTGCATACACACCGTCATTTGGGTTTAGGCGCCTGCCTGGCTGATGATATGGGCTTGGGCAAGTCGGTACAGGCCATCGCCTTACTCCTGCGCGAACGCGAAGAGCTGGGCGTTTTGCCTGCTCCCACTTTGCTGGTCTGCCCCACCTCGTTGTTGGGAAACTGGCGCCGCGAGATCGAACGCTTTGCGCCTCAGTTGCGGATATGGACGCATTACGGCAGTGATCGTCTGCGAGACGAAGCCTTCATTCAGGCTGCACATCAGGTTGATGTGGTGCTCACCAGTTATGCACTGGTTCGTCGCGACATCATCACCATGGAGCACGTTCCCTGGTTTGGACTCATTCTGGACGAAGCGCAGAAGATCAAAAATCCCCGCACCATCACACATCAGGCCATTCTCCGCATCCCCGCTCAATTTCGCATTGCCCTCACCGGCACACCGGTCGAAAACCGGCTCAGCGAGTTGTGGTCGCTTTTCCACTTCCTCAACAAAGGTTACTTTGGTAGTCAGGCCAGCTTCCAGCGGCAGTTCGTGCTGCCGATCGAGCGTTATCACGATCCCCGGGCCATGCGCCGTTTACATCGTATGGTGCAGCCCTTCATCCTGCGCCGTCTCAAAAGCGATCCGACCGTCATCCAGGACCTGCCGCAGCGCCTGGATATGAAAGTCTACTGCACCCTCAATGACGAACAGGCCGAGCTGTATCAGGCCGTGGTCGAAGAGGGCTTGCCACGCATTGCCGACAGCCGCGGACGGGCGCGGCGCATCCACATCTTCAACCTGCTGACTCGCCTCAAGCAAATTCTCAATCATCCTTTGCACTACCATCACATCACCACAGCAGCCGATCTACAAGGCGAAATACTCAGCCAGCGCAGCGGCAAGTTAGACCGGCTTACTGACATGTTGGAAGAAGTGTTGGATACTGGGGACAAGGCGCTGATTTTTACCCAATTTGCCGAGATGGGACAAATACTGGCCGTACACCTGCAACACAGCTTCGATGTTCCTATTCTTTACATGCACGGTGGCACCGCTCTTCCCAAACGCCAGGACATCATCAATCAATTCCAGAATGATCCCCGCTCGCCTCTTTTTATCCTTACCCTCAAAACCGGCGGCCTGGGACTGAATCTCACTGCGGCCCAGCATGTCTTCCATTTCGACCGCTGGTGGAATCCCGCTGTTGAAGATCAGGCCAGTGATCGAGTCTATCGCATCGGTCAGACCCGAAATGTGCAGGTGCACAAGTTCATTACCGCCGGCACCCTCGAAGAATCCATCGACGAAATGATCGAACGTAAGAAAGGCCTCAGCGAAGCCATCCTGGGTAAGGGTGAAGAGTGGATCGCGGCCCTATCAGATGACGAACTCACGCATATGCTCACCCTACAAAAGGATCGACTTTAACTTATGGTGGAACGCCCTCCCGATACCATTGCCAGTTGGGCCGATGCCTGGATGGATGCCTTAGCGCAATTCTCACATCCCGGAAGAATGCGCCGCGGGCGTCAATTTGCCGACAAAAAACATATCTCCAAATTTATGGTGCGGCCCGGCCAGATACAGGCGCAAGTCAAAGAAGAGGGCAATGTCTACAATGTCAACATCGAAATGCAGCAGTTGGATGACGCCACCTGGGACAAACTCCTTTCCATCCTCGCCTCCCGAGCCATTTTCAGTGCCCGGCTGCTGGCAGGCGAAATGCCCAAAGAAGTCGTGCAGGTGTTTGCCGAAGTCAATGCTCCCTTGTTCCCTCAGGCCGAAGAATTACATGCCAGTTGCACCTGTGTCGATTGGCAGGTGCCGTGCAAACATCTGGCCGGACTCTACTACTGGTTGGCGGATCGCTTCGAAGAAAACCCCTTCCTGCTCTTTCAATTGCGCGGTCGCAGCAAAGACGATGTGCTGGCAGCCTTGCGCGCCCAGCGCCCCGCCTCCGAATCACCCACTGCAGATGACGAAACATTTGTTACCCCCGCTCTGCAGGCATCTCTGGCCACATTCTGGGAAATAGGCCCCCAGACCGACCACCTTTCTCTAAACATCTCTGCTCCCACTGTCAACGCCCCCCAATTGCGGCGCCTCGGCGCCCCAGGCTTCACGCCACTCGATCTCGAAAGCCTGCTCTCACCCATCTATCAACGAGTTACCGCGGTCGCTCTCAAGCGAGCCTACCAGGAAACGGAACAAGCCCATGACTGAAACAGCCGTCAAAGCCATTCAAGAACAACTCTTTCGTCACTTCACACGCTTCGATATCGGGGCATTGCGCACCCTGCTCGAATTTGTCGAGCATGCCAATCCCCTGTCGCTGCGGCGGGATGAAGCGATATTCTATCTAATCGAAAATCTCAGCAACAAAAACTCCCTGCGCAAGCTATGGCCCAAGCTCGATCCCCTCACCCAGCAGGCGCTGAGTCTGACCGTTCACGCCACGGGGGGCCAGTATCATCCCGACACCATGCTCCTGCGCTATGGCCGGGTGCCACCTGCCCCCCAGCGTTATTGGAGCGGCTACAAACCCACACCCCTGGACTTGTTCCTGGACGAAGATCAGACCATCCTCAGTGAAGTATACCCCCTGATGCGGGTTGTGGCTCCCAAACCCGAGCCGTGGAAAATCCCCGTACAACCCGAACCCCCGGCCCGCTACGAATCCATCGGCTTTGAGCGCAGTCCCGATCCCGTCATCCCCTTGCAAGACCTGACCACCGTCCTGGCTTTGATAGGACAGGGCCGGATCGAGGTCAACGAACACATCAGCCCCACGTTCGACAGTATCCAGCTTGTGCGCGAAAACCTGGCCACCGGTGATTTTTTTGAACTAACCTCAGGTCAGGACTTAAGCGAAACCATACGTCCCCACGGCCTGGTACGCTTTGCCTACAGCAGCGGCTTTGCCTCCCCCGGCGCTCGCAGTGGCCAAAACACCACCCTCAAGCTCACACCCCTGGGCTGGGAATGGCTCGCCGGTCCCAGCTCGGACCTCCTGCTCGATGCCCTGGAACATTGGTCCAAGAGCAACGACTACGACGAAATCGATCGCCTGACGCATTTGCGTAATATCCAAAAACGAGATATCGAACTCACACAGCCCGGGCAGCGCCGCGATCACATTCTGGAAGCGCTGTCGTGGTGTCCGCACAACGAATGGATCAGCATGGCCGATTTCTTCACCGCCATCAAATTATGGCAATTCGACTTTGAAATCGACACCGATGGTTCCCTGGACGCTATCGACGATAGCAGCGGGCGCAAGCTCAAGATCGACGCCCTGCGCGATCCCTGGCGGGCCAAGCAAGGCGCCTATGTCCTCATCATCCTCATGGAGCTGTTGGGCAGTATTGGCGCGCTGGAACTGGCCTATACCGAACCCCAACATGCGCCGCCTCTGCTCGAAACGCCCACCGAAAACTGGCAACGGCCGGCGCAGCCATACAGTCGCTACGACGGCCTCACCTACTTCCGCATCAACCCCTTGGGCGCCTATCTCTTTGGCCAGACCCATCGCTACAGCCTTCCAGTGCAAATCACCCAGCCCATTTACTACATCGACGAATCCTACCGTTTTCAAACAGCATCCCAACCCCTGCCCCCGTACGAAGCCCAGATATTGCCCCTGCTGGGGCGCGTGGATGACGACGGCGCCTTTTATCTGCACAAAGGCGACTGGCTACGCTCTCAGCAGATCGAAGGCAACATCGACGAACGCCGCCATCTGCTGATCTCGCGGCATGATGGCCCCCTGGCGCCGGCAGTCGAAGACTGGCTGGATCAAATCGAGGCCGATAGCACGGCCCTGCGTCGCGGACGCACCATGATCACCATTCAGGTGCGTAATCCCGAAGTCCGCAACAGCATTCTCGAAGACCCCGAACTGCGTCGTTATTGTCGTTTACTCGATGACCGCACCCTGATCATTCCCAGCTCGCGTGAACACGCGTTCATGCGCCGCATCATGGATCTGGGATATGGCATGGTGGGTGGGCCTTCGCTCAAATGACCTTCCTCACACTCATCCCTGTAGGCACATCATGAAAGTTACCTGTCCGTACTGTCATCAGCAATGGCAACTCACGTCCGAAACCATCACCCTGGCTCTGGAAAAAGCGCCCCCCAAGAGCAAAAGCATCGGGGTCGAATGTCCGCGTTGCCGCAAATGGGTAAAAGTGGCTCGCCCCAAGCACCCCCCCACCCCGCCCACGGCGCTAGCCGAAGACGAAGCATAGGCGCGCAATCGTCGCGAATCCAGTCTTCATAGCGTAGAAAAACCTGGTTCTGATGGATTCTGTGGACCGCTCCTCCCCCCCGAATTCCGGGGAGGGGGAAAAAACCGAGCGTAGCGAGGCTAGGTCACGAGGGCGTAAGGTATGCGCCGGTTCCCCCGGCTGGCATTGCCAGAACCAAAAATATCCCGCAAAGCATGTCCTGAGCATCGTCGAAGGGTGACACAGTATCTGTGGCTAAAAATGCCGTGCTAAGCGAGCGTCTAAAAATTACTTTTCGTTTTGCTCTCGCTGACTGAAGTCAGGCTCTTCAGGCCTGCGGCCAGGAGTCGGCCTTCGCCGACTCTCC
>JAADGC010000093.1 GCA_013152585.1 Chloroflexota bacterium | reverse complement strand
TACGTAATGATATGTACGGCGTTTTCCTGGCCAAGTCCGTGGGTGCCACGACCCTGGCCTTCGGCACCCATGTCACGCCCATGACCCGGGAGACCATGCGGACCTTCCCCGCCCTGGATTTTGTCTTGCGGGGGGAGCCCGAGGCCACGCTGCGAGAGCTGCTGGATATGCTGGAGGGGCGGGAGCCGAGTGAGGAGGGCGTGAGGCGGATGTTGAGAGAGACGGGGGATAGGAGAGATGGGGAGATGGGGAGACGGGGAGATGGGGGGAGATTGCTGGCCTCTATCCTGGGCCTGGCCTGGCGGCAGGGAGATGAGATTATCCTCAACCCCGACCGCCCTTTCATCCCCAATCTGGATGATCTGCCCATCCCTTTACATCATCTTCTGCCCCTGAAAAAACAGCACATGCCCATGATCAAGGGGCCTTTTACCTTTATCGTCACCAGTCGTGGCTGCCCTGCCGGCTGTAAGTTTTGTATCAAGCATGTCAATTATCAGAACAGCGTACGGCTACGCTCGCCTGAGAATATCATCGAGGAGCTGAAGATCCTGGACGGGCTGGGCATCCATAACATACACATGTACGCGGATCTATTTACGGTGAATCGGGATCAGACGATGGGCATCTGCGAGGGCATCCTGGCCGCGGGTCTGAAGCTGAAGTGGACCTGTAACAGCCGCGTGGATTTTGTGGATCGGGAGATGTTGCAGATCATGGGAAAGGCCGGCTGTTGGCTCATTTCCTGGGGCATCGAAAGCGCCGATGAGCAGATTTTGAAACGCATCCGCAAGGGCTATCGCAAGGAGCAGGCGGTGCAGGCGCTGAGCTGGGCCCACGAGGCCGGCATCAAGAATTGGGGCTATTTCATCGTCGGCCTGCCCGGCGAAACCGAGGAGACCATTCAGGAAACCATCACCTACAGTAAGCAGTTGCCGCTGGATATCGCTCTCTTTCACATCGCCGCCCCCTATCCAGGCACGCCCTTTTTCTACGATGTGGTGGAAAAGGGCTGGTTCCGGCCCGGCACCCGCTGGGAAGAGGTCGACATGGATCAGTCCACCGTGCTGGACTATCCGGGCCTGTCGGCCGAGCGGCTGGAATACTGGCAGAGACGCGCCACCCGCGAGTGGTCTTTGCGCCCGGGGCCGATGTGGACATTCCTGCGGGGCTTGAATTCCTGGGACGGCTTCAAGAGCGGTATGAATGTGGCCTGGCAAATGTTGCGATTCATCAGGAGCTGATGGTTTATCCCGAGAAGAGCGGGTGAACGAAGAATTATTGTGCTATAATGGAGTTGCCAGGATCTGAATCAACCTCACGCTTATTGGACTTTTGCTGCTTATGAGAACAGCATTTTCGACGCCATTTCAGGAGGCGCTTGAACGCATTGATAGATTGTCCATCGCGGATCAGGAAGCGCTCGTCGAAATCGTACAGAAACGCCTTATCGAACTGCGACGGCAAGAAATTGTGGAAAATGCCCGTCAGACTGTTCAGGCATTTCGCGAGGGGCGGGCCAGCTATGGGACGGTTGATGACTTGCGCCGCAAACTCGAGGAATTTGAGGAATGAGAAAACTGGTTTGGGATAACAGTTTTCGATGTGTTGGTAGATATTGGTTCGCATGATGAAGTCTACTGACGTATCTTTGGCTGCAAGGGGAAGATGAGTCAACGCACCGAATTGTTGGCGTGGTCGGGAGGCTTCGGTGGCCTGTATCTGCTCACGGCCCTGATGGGCGTTTGGGCCGCTTATGACCGTGCCGTCGCCTGGAATCACTTTACACTGATCGTTGTTAGTCTTGTCCTGGCCTTGATCCTCACCTGGGCAGGACGTGGTTGGCCGGAACAGGCCCACCTGCTCCTTGGCCTCGGTATTGCCCTGGTTGCCGGTGCCCTGGCCGTGTACTTTCTCCTCACGTATGACTGGCGAGAGCAGGCCACCAGCAAGATTCCCTTACTCTATGGCTGGGGCATCTGGATTCAGGATCATCGCCCCGACCTGCCCATGCCCGAGGACATCAATGCCAATGTCGCCGCCAGCGGCCTGGAGTTGCTCTTGCCGCTGGGATTGGGGGCATCATTAGAGGCCTTACGGCAGAAGTGGTTGCTTCCTGTCGCCATCGTTGCCCTCATGGCCTCCTTTGTGGCCGGTTTTGCCCTGATTATTTCCATGTCGCGGGGCGCCTGGCTGGGCATCGCTGCCGGATCAGCGATGGCCGCTTATGCCTGGTGGCGCCTCCATCCCCGTAAAGCTGCGGGCCGCTGGCGTCGTGGGGATGATCTCGTTGTCATTGCCGTGGTGCTGGCGCTTCTGGCCGTCTTCGTGGCGATTCTGTTATCGCCTTCCCTGGCGCCGATGCTGGAGAGCGTGGGCTTCAGAGCGGCCATGGGCAGCCGCGGGGCCCTGTGGCGAGATGCCTTGATCATGATCGGGGATGCTCCTTTTACCGGCAATGGCCTGGGCGCCACGATGATGGTGCATGCCAGTTACATCATGCTGATCCATGTCGGTTTCATTCAGCATATGCACAATCTTTTTCTGGAGGTGGCGGTGCAGCAAGGCCTTGCCGGCGCCCTGGCGCTCAGCGGCCTCGTGGTCCTGGCCGCCTTGGCCATTCGCAGGCAGCTCATCCGGCAAAAGGGCACAATGTTCCTGTTCGCCGCTATCGTCTCTCTCACAGCCCTGGTGGTGCATGGCATGTTCGATGCTGCGCTCTATAGCTCACGCATGGTGCCATTGACATTTCTGCCGGTTGGCTTGGCCCTGGGCTTGAAGCCAGATCCGCTGAGAAGCATACGCAGAGCTCGTCGGCAGCGGCCCCTTCCCTTCTTCGTCATCTTATTTATCATATTCGTCCTCTTGCTTATGCCTGCCACCCGCGCCGCCTTTCTGGCCGATCTGGGGGTAGTGTACCAGACTCGGGCCGAGCTGTCGGTCTACAATTGGCCCGACTGGGGCATCCAGGATGCTGTCCGCCGCTCCCCGGATGTTGATCTTAGCCCCGCCATTGATTATTACCAGGAAGCTTTGGTACTGAATCCCAACAACATCACCGCCAATCGCCGCCTGGGCCAGATCGAGCTCTCTCTGGGCCGATACGACCAAGCCCACGCCCACCTGCTGCGCGCTTACGCCCGTGCTCCCTGGCAGCAGGCCAACCGTTTCCTCCTGGGAGAAAGCTACGCCATCGCCGGCAATGTCGATCAGGCAGTGCCCTTATGGCGCACGGTAACGGCGCAATTATGGTGGGATTATGACTGGATCGGGCCGCAACTGTTTCGCAATCGCCAGTGGTGGTATCAGAGCATCGGCGAAGCCCAGAAATCGGCATGGATCGCCGAGACCATTGCTCGTACCGGGGTGCAGTGATGTGTACCACAGATAGTGGATTCAACTGGGGATGGTCAAGCGTACTTCCCTTGAGATCGGTGGGGATGTAATCTCCCGGATGATGGTCTGAACATACTCGGGAAATCGGCCGGCATAGGTTGTCAGTTTGGTTTTATCCAGAGTGGACAGATACAGCTCACTCAGGGCCAGATCGCTTAATCCCCGAGCCATCATGTAGCATTGATCGAGCAGCGCTTTTTCTGGCTCGGCCACATAGAGACCGTCGTCGAGAGTGTAACCAAAAAAGAGATCTTTCTTGATCTGACGAAACTCTACATCGCCCCCCCCCAGGATGATTCGTCGGCTGCGCTGCGGGGTAGCAAAAGTCAGCAGGTACGGAACTTGACTGAGTATGCCATGGCGAGAGAGAGCCGATTCGAAAGATAGATAAGAAGGGTATACCAGTTGATTGGCGATTCGAGCCAGATCAGGCGTTCGCAATGCTACCTGGTAGATGCCTCGTCGTATCCGTGTCAGAATGCCATACTTGACCAGCCGATTGAGGGTGACATACAGGGATGGGCGCCTTTGCCCCAAAACCTTCTCCAGGTCGGCAGGCGTGAAGTACGTTTTGTTCAAGGACAACAGCCGCTGCACAAGGGCCATGCCTTTTGGTTTTAGACGATCCATTGTTCTATCACCTACT
>JAADGC010000223.1 GCA_013152585.1 Chloroflexota bacterium | reverse complement strand
CCGTCCGATCTTCGCCCCATGGAGAGTCGGCGAAGGCCGACTCCTGGCCGCAGGCCTGAAGAGCCTGACTTCAGTCAGCGAGAGCAAAACGAAAGGTCGTTGATGGACGTTCACTTACTCTTTTGTTGGGGCATGTTCACAGAAAAGGCTACCGACCAACGTATCGAACAGGCCCAAACAAACCTCGGCCGTGCGGCCATCATGATCCAACGCCGGGTCCCAGGCCGAAACAGATACGGCCACGATGTTGCCGCTGGCCGCCAGCCGCGTAAACAGCGCCTGCAATGCGGCTGCCCGCGGCCCGCCCGGCGCCCGATATTTCATGGCCGGGGCATCCAGCGGGTTGATGACATCGACATCGAAATGCACCCACAGCGGCCCCGCCGGCAGATGGCCGGGGATTTGGGTGATGTGGGGGAGATGGAGGATGTTCGAGCCCGCCACGGCCTCTCGCTCGCCCGGGTCCAGATCGCGGGCATCGCTGAGGATGACCTTTGTTTCCGGCCACGGCTGCAAGCCCACGGCCTCCGACATGCGTTGTTCTCCCCGACCCACCAACATGGCCAGAGGCATGCCGCCCAAAAAGCCGCCGGGCGACGTCTCCCAGGTGTTGAAATCGCCGTGCGCGTCCAGCCACAGCAGCGTGGGCGCCAGGCCGCGGCGCTGCAGGCCGGCGGCGACCGCCAAGGTGCTGCAACAATCACCGGCAAAGCTGACCGGGCGCCGGCCCTGCGTCACGGCCGTGGCCACCGCCGTCATCAATTCCTTGTGAATCACCGACATGCGGCTTTGGATGTCGGCGTCGGGCAGCGCAGGCTGAATGATGAGGCTATCTGCCCTTGCCAGGGATAAAAATTCGGGCAGGGGTTGATCGAGAAAGCTGGGAGTGAGAAGTAACTGGTTGATCATGGTCTTACGTGCCTGTGCGTGTGGGCTCTGGTATAATGGAGTGGAGTCTGGCGTTTTTTCTTTTTGACACGAATTTTACGAAAAATTTGGCAAATAATTCGTCACATTCGGATCATGCCCTCTATTGTAAACACGAATGGCGCGAATAGCACGAATGGCATGAAGTGCTGACGTAAAACAACCAGAGACAGGACGCTGGTGGTTCAACCGGATCTTAGGGGGCTCACTGTGACCTCCACGAAATCCAAAAGAGCCACGCTGGTCATTTTTAACTGCTCACTGATAACTGCCCCCATGCCCCCCCACCTCATCATCGCCCCCGCGGCCGCGGGAAAAACCCGGCATCTGCTCACTTTGCTGCAACGAGAAGCCGCTGATCTGAGCCATGGCCCGCGGCTGGTCGTATCGACCCCTTTGCAGCGGCAGGCGGCGCAAAGGCGCCTGGCCGCCATGGGCGGCGCCCTGGGCGCCCGCATCCTCACCATGAACAGCCTCGGCAGCAGCCTGCTGGACGCCGCCGGGCTGGCGCTCACCCGGCTGGCCGACCCCGTGCTCGTGCGCTTGTTGCGGGTGGCGCTGGACCGCACCACCCTGCAATTTTATGCGCCCTTGCGCACTTCGCCAGGATTGGCGCAGCAATTGCGCCGTCTGTTCGGGGAATTGCAACAGAACAATGTCACTCCGCCGCACCTGATGCAGGCCGTGGCAACCGAAACGCCAGCCTTGCAGGAACTGGCCCGTATCTATCAGGCCTACATCGTCTTGCTGGCGCAGCACGAGGCCAGTGACGGTCCGGGATGGGTGGGGCGCGTCACAGCCTTGCTGCAGGCACATCCCCAGGCCATCCCCCGCTGGCGCTGGCTGGCCTTCGATGGCTTCGACCGCTTCACGCCCACGGAAATCGCCCTCATCACCCTGCTCAGCCGCCACGTGCATACGCTGATCATCACTTTGCCCGGCGCCGATGCCCAATCCACAATTGTTTATCGACGGGCGCTGGAGACACGAAAAAGCCTGGAAGCAGCGCTTGGGGTGGAAGCAGCGCCCCTGCCGTCGCCACAGACCCACCATCATCCCGCCCTGCATTTTCTGGCCCGGCAGATGTTCCAACATCAGGCGGCGACGAAACAGCCTGCGCCCGAAGTCGAACTCATTGCCGCCGCCGACATGCAGCAGGAAGTGCGTGAGGCCCTGCGCTGGCTGAAGATGCGCATCGTCCACGACGGCATGGCGCCGACCGCGGTGGCGTTGCTGGCCCGCTCTTTACAGCCCTATCGTGCCGCTATCCGCCAGGTCGCCAGCGAAATGGGGCTGTCCTTGCACATTCCCGGCGGTTTGCCTTTGCGGCAGAACCCCGCGATCGCGGCCTTGTTGGGCCTGCTTTCATTGCCGGCGCCCGAGCCCAAGCACGAACAAGCCTTTGCTTTCCGAGCGCTTATCGCTGCCTGGCGCTCGCCTTATTTTGACTGGCAGGCTTATTTGCCGCAGGATGACGACCTGCCGCCCGGCGCCACGCTCAGCGCCGATGCCCTGGATCGAGTAGGACGCTGGGGCCGAGTGCAGGCAGGCAGGGCGCAGTGGGAAGAAACGCTGTGTCTGTTGATGGCGGTGGCAGAGGATGACGAGGAAAACGAAGACGACAGGCGACGCTTATCTACGGCCTTGCCCCGAGGAGAAGCAGCAGCCAGGCTTTGTCAGCAGTTTCAGGCCTTTGTCACGGCCATCGCACCGCCAGCCGGGCATCATCCCCTTACCGTATTCGTGCGCTGGCTCGAAAATCTCATTGGTCCCGACCCGGATTCTGCCGCCCGCCCGTCCACAGATGACGTGCCTTCGTTACAAATGCCCCGGTGTATCCGGGCGCAAAAGGACGTTAGCCTGCGAGAACGTGATCTGGCGGCGATGCAGGCGCTCAAAGACGTACTGCGCGGCATGGTCAGCGCTGCCCAAATGGTGGCGTTGCCCCCGATCGACTACGCCGGCTTCCTCAACGATCTGCAGGGTTCCATCGAAGCCGCACACTACGATCCCGCGCCCGATCAAGCCGCTCCCCGTATTCTCGCCGCGGATGTGGTGCAGGCCAAAGGCCTGAGTTTTGGCGCCGTGGCCGTGCTGGGCCTGGCCGAGGGCGCTTTTCCCAGCAGCGTACGCGAAGACAGCCTCCTGCACGATCGGGAACGCGAACGCCTGCGCGGGGCCGGTATCCCCATGGAACCTTCGTTGCGTAGCGAAGAGGCGGCCATCTTCCATCAGGCCATCACCCGTGCCCGCGACCGCCTGCTGCTGACGCGGCCGCGGCTGGCCGAGGGCGGCGCCATCTGGCCGGAATCGCCCTATTGGCAGGAAGTCTTGCGCTGGCTGGCTGCGCCGGTGCGGAGCCTCACCCACAACGATCCTCTGCTACCGCAGCAGGCCGCGTCCTGGGCCGAGGTCATGCAGATCTACGCCCGGAATCAGGGGGTGGGGTGGGCGCCGTGGTTGCGCTCGCAGCAGCCCCAGCGCTGGCAACGGCTGCAACATGGCATGCAGGTGGCGCAGCAACGGCTCAGGCGCCAGGCTGCGGAACACGATGGCAATCTGCAAGCCCATGATCAGGCCCTGCAATCCTTCTTCGGCGCCCGACGCATCTGGTCGGCCAGCCAGTTGCAGACCTATTATCAGTGTCCATATTATTGGTTCAGCCGCTATGCCCTGCACCTCGAACCGCGACCCGAACCTACCCTGGGCCCCGATGCCGCCCAATTAGGCAACATCTATCACGAATTGCTGAAGCGCGTCTTTGCCGAAGCCGACGATCCCGGCGATGCCGAGTCGTTGCTGGCTAAATTGGCACAGATCGCCGACGATGAATTGTCACAGGCGCCGCAAAAACAGGGCTTTCGCTCCTCGGCCTGGTGGGAACATACCCAGGCCTCTCTCCTCAGCACGCTGCAGAAGACTATCCGCGGGCTCGTGCACCAAAGCCAGGACTGGAAGCCGTGGGCCTTCGAGCAAGCGTTCGGCCATGGCAACCATCCGCCCCTGGCTGCCAGCGCAAACGGTGAAACCGTCCTTGTGCGCGGAAAAATAGATCGTGTGGATGTGAATGGACAGAATCAGGCCCGGGTGATCGACTACAAATCCGGCGATGTTCGCGCCTATAGGTTCGAAAAAGTGGCGAGCGGTGAGCTCTTGCAATTGCCGCTGTATGCCCTGGCGGTCGAGCAGAGTTTGCAGGCCGGGCAGGTGATCGATGGCTTTTATTGGAGTGTCACCGGCGCAAGCATCAGTCCTTTTCGCCTGTCAGTCCCCGCGGACAAAGTCGGCTTCGACGCCCGCACCGTGGCCCAACAGCACGTCATCGACGCCGTCGGCCAGATACGCACCGGCGCCTTCGTTCCCCGTCCGCCCGGCGACGGCTGCCCCTCGTACTGCTCCGCGGCCGATTTCTGCTGGCATTATCGGAGAAATTTCTGAGCGCCTAAGGACAACGGACTCACGACGAATATGACTCTTTTTTCCAACCATGACTATAGCCCCCGCCAACAACAAGCCATCCTCGCCCGCGAGCACAAAGTGGTGGTGACGGCCGGCGCCGGCACCGGCAAGACCCACACCCTTGTCGGTCGCTATCTCTATCTGCTGCAAAACGGGCTGCCCTTGCGCAGCATTGTCGCCATCACCTTCACGCGCAAGGCCGCCCGCGAGATGCGGAATCGCACCCGCCAGGCCGTATGGTGCACATTGGCCGGACTCGATGTCGCCGATCCCGCGTATCAGCACTGGCAAAGCCTGTTCACAGAACTGGACGCGGCCCGCATCGACACTATCCACGGCTTCTGTTCCCAGATCCTGCGTTCACATCCGGTCGAGGCCGAGATCGAGCCTGGTTTCGAGATGCTGGATGAGACCATGATGGTGCTCTTGCAGCAGCAGGCCGTGGAAGAGGCGCTGGGCTGGGCCGCGAAGCAAGATCATGCGGCGGCGTTGTTTGCGAGCCTGGGGGAGTGGTCGCTACGTGGGGCTCTGAAGACGGTGTTGGCCCGGCGGCTGGATGCAGAGGTGGCGCTGCGAGGGGAGGACGAGCCTCAGGCGCTTTTGGCCACATGGCAAGCGGAATTGCAAACAGCCCAGGCGCGGGCCCGGCAAAACCTGATCAACAGCCCGGAATGGCAGCAGTGCTACCGGCACTTGCACGAGACCATCCCCCTGGACCCCAGCGATAAACTTGCCACTCAGCGCGATGCGGCTTTGCAGGCCATGGCTCGGTTCATAGACGAGGATGCAGACGATATCAGCACGGCGGTGGCCATATTTCAAAACTTCAATTTGCGGAGCGGCAGCAGCAAGAAGTGGCCGGGTGGCAAGGAGACGGTGGATGCCGTCAAGGCCGATCTCAAGTGGCTGCGTGAGACGGTGAAGGCTCAGCCTGTGTTCGGCATGGTGCTGGGGCCCCAGGATGAAGCCTGGGCACAGTTGCTGCCGGTCTTCAGGCAGGTGGCAAATGTGGCCGTGCAGAGCTACGCCGGCTTCAAACGCCAGCGTCGGGCCCTGGATTTCGATGATCTCGAAGCCAAGGCATTGGTTCTGCTACAAAAGAATGCACATGTGCGCCGTTATTGGCAGGAAGAAGTGCAGGCGCTGCTGGTGGATGAATTTCAGGACACCAACCAGCGCCAGCGGCAGTTGATCGAGCTGGTGCAGGGCGAAGACACGACCCTGTTTGTGGTGGGCGATGCCAAGCAGTCGATTTATCGTTTTCGCGGCGCCGATGTGACCGTATTTCGGCAGGAGCGGGCCGCGGCGCAGGAGAAGGGGGGCGTGATCAGCCTGGATGAATCGTATCGGGCGCACGCGGCGTTGGTGGCGATGCAAAATGCGGCGCTGGCGCCGGTTTTGGGCGATGCCAGCGACAATCGTCCCGACTGGGAGGAACCGTTCGCCCCTTTGCGGGCCGTGCATGAGCGGCCACAAAAGCTCGATCAGCCACCGTTCATCGAGCTGTATCTGGCTGTGGGGAGCAAACGGGAGGGGGCGTTGCAGCGCTCGGCAGCAGCGGTAGCCGGGCGCCTGGCTGATTGGTTCCAGACCCAGGCTTATGCTGCCGACGACGTGGCACTTCTCTGTCGGGCGGCCAGCTCCTTTGCCGCTTACGAGAACGCCCTGGAGCAGGCCGGTATTCCCTTTGTGACCCTGGCCGGTCGCGGCTTTTATGACCGGCCGGAAGTACGGGAATTGCTGGTGCTGTTGCGGGCGGCGGCGGATGCAGAGGATGCGGTGGCTTTGGTGGGGGCGCTGCGTTCAGCCCCGATAGGGCTCAGCGACATGGCCTTACTGCAATTGGTGCGGGATGCCCGGCAGCATGAGGAAGCCACTTTGTGGCCGGCGTTGGGCCGCTACGAGACGCTTTTAGACGCGGCAGAGGGGCCGCAGGTGCGCTTCGGCGTGGCGTTGCTGACAGAAATGCGGGCGTTGGCGGGGCGGGTGACGGTGGCCGAGCTGCTGGCGACCTTGTTGGATCGCAGCGACTATCTGGCGCTGTTGGCTGCCACGGGCCAATCCCGGGCCCAGCGCAATGTCTCCAAACTGCTGACGGATGCCCAAACATCGGGCCTGGTGCAGGTATCCGATTTTTTGGCCTATGTGGCCGCGGCCAAAGGCGCACAGGTCAAGGAGGGCGAAGCGCCCGTCCTCAGCCAGGGCGCGGTGCAGATCATGACCGTGCACAAGGCCAAGGGCATGGAATTCCCGGTGGTGGTGATGGGCAATTTGGGCTATAGTCACAACCGCACGCCGACGTTTTTGCTGGCAGATGACCATTTGCTGCTGAATTTGCCGGATAACGATCAGCAAGCGCCAGCCATGTTCGAGCTGTATCGGCAGCAGGAAAAAAGGAAGGACGAAGCGGAATTGAAGCGCTTGCTGTATGTGGCAGCCACGCGTGCGCAGGAGCGCTTGTTGCTCAGCGGTACGGTCAAATTGTCAAAGGATGGGCTGACTCTTTCTGGTTGGGCCAAGGAGTTATTGCCGCATTTGGGTTTGGATGACGCCGCCTTGCCCCAGTTCGATTTGTCAGGCAGCCGCATGATTGAGTTGGCGTGGCAGTGTGGGGGGCAGCCGGTGGCTTGTTGGATAGCCGAGCCAGGTTGGACGCCGGACGCCAGCACGATACCCGACGTGGTTCCGACCCCGGCCAGCCAGCAGCGCCCCACCGGTCTGGTGCAGCCGGTGTCTTCTCTCCATGTCCGGCGTGACGATGACACCGAGGAAGAGGATCGTGATCCGCCACGACGGGTGTGGCGGGTGACCGCCGGTGACGGCGCCCTGCACGTGCCGGCCTGGGTGGTGGGCAAGCTGGTGCATCATGCCATTCAGTACTGGCGTTTCCCCGGCGATCAGGCCTTCGATGCCTGGTTGACGGCCTATGCCCGCAGTTTGGGCATGGTGGAACCACGTCAGCTCCGGCAGGCCCTGCAGCAAGCGAGCAGGATGCTGGGACGTTTGCAGGCCAGCGCTTTGGGCCGGGAGATCGCTGCGGCCGAGTTGCGCCAGCATGAGGTACCGTATGTGTTGGCTCGGCCCGATGGCGTCGAGCGCGGGGTGATCGATTTGCTGTACCGGCGTTCGGGCCAATGGACGCTGGTGGATTTCAAGACGAACCGGCTGCGGGACGAGGCGGCGGCGCGGGCGCTGCTGGCCGACCCCCACAATGATTACGAGCAACAGGTGCGGCGCTATGCCGCGGCCATGTCGGCGTTGCTGGACGTCCAACCGCGGGCGGCGATCTGTTTTTTGAATGTGGGCGGGGGGGTGTGGAAGTGGGGAGTGGAATGAGGACGCGGACGAACGCTAAAAGGTCCACCTTAAAAAAATGGGGCGCCGATGTTGGCGCCCCAGAGAGAAGAGTGGGAGAGGGAAGAGGGGGTCAGGGGGATGCTGCGAAGGTGAGGAAGCTGTTGTCCCACCAGGCGCTGCTGCCGCTGGCATCGTTGGCGGTACGGCCATTGAAACTATGGCGGATGGCGGTGTCCCGCACCCACAGGTCGAGGTCATAGCAGCAGTCGACGAAGGAAGCGCCCAGATCGGTCATCTCGATGTCGCGCAGGTAGACCAGGGTGCTGTCGGGGGTGGTGCCGGTGTCGTCGGTGTTGGCGACCGGGGGAGTGCCGTCGTAATAATTGTGCCAGCCATAATGGACTGCCGCAGAGGGGTTGCCCCCGCGTACACGCAGCTTGTAGCCCCAGTAGTAGTCGTCGGCGATATTAGCATACACCTGGAAAGTGTGAACGCCGGCGCTGGCGCCGCCACAAGGGGGAACGGGGTGGGTGGTGCCGTTGGCGTCGGTATAGCGCAGCTTGAAGTCGTTGATGACGGGGTTGGTGTTGTCCAACTGCACATGGTGTTCGACTAACTCACGGTGGAGGATACCGCCGAGGTCCTCCCATTCCAGCCACAGCACATAATGTCCATCGGGGTCGGCGGGTCCGAATCCCAGATGATTGGCGGAATCCCATACGGACAGCCGCAGGCCGGAATTGGCGCAGCCGGTGAGGGTGCCGTCTTTGGCGCCCAGATACGCGCTGGCAAGCATCCAGCCGTTGGCATCGGTATCGAGATTGCCGGTGGGCAGGCAGGCGTTGATTGGCCAGCCATGCCATTCGTACAGCCGCCAGTTGGTGCGGATGCCGTTCGCGGCGCCCACAGCCGGGGCCAGGCTGCCGTCCGGACGGTAGGCCACCCGGAACTGTTTGACGCCGGTGGCGGGGAGATAGCCGTCGATGGGCACGTATTCGCCGCAAGGCCGCGCCGGCGGATCGCCGGGCGGAGAAATGGCGAGATTGGCTTTGTAGAGGCCAGTGCCCCCACCGCCCACCGGCACGACGCCACCGTCAAAATTCACCACAGGCCGATCTCCGCATATGGTCTGGATGTTGGGATCGGTCGGCGGGTTGCTGGGTTCCACCGGTGCCGAGAAGGCATCGAGCCCCAGGAAGTCGGCTTTGGGAACGAAGTTTTTGATCAGGGCCTCGTTGGGAATCACGACGCCGTTACCAATGCGCAGAACATCGCCATCGTTGAATGCCGGCCGGCCGCGGAACAGGATTTCGGTGGAGAAGAAGATGTCGGTGAGGCTGGTGGCGTCGTCGTAGAGGCGCCGCGCCGTCACGGCATCCAGGCCGAAATCGACCCCCCGCTGGGGCAGACCCGCGGGCACGCTGTTGGGCAGCAAATTTGCCTGGGGTACAATCACGGCCCCCGAGGCTGAGAGCAGATCGCCATCGAGGATGGGAGCGGCCACGGCCGTCCACTGCGTGCCTTCGATGGAAAACCAGATGTCGATGCCGTAGCGCTGCAATTCATCCTGCAGACGACCCTTGAGCCAGGCATCGCCACTGATTTGCAGGGTGAGACCAGCAAATGCCTGGATGTTTTCGGGAACGCCAACGAAATGCACGGCATCGAGGCCGATGTCGTGGGTGATGCCGAAGCGCTGGACGAGAGCGGCATTGGGAATTATGCCGCCGTTGGTGAAGAGTAAGTCGCCGGCCGTAAATTTGCCGTACGGATCGTCAAGTTCGGTGGAAAAGGCGACCATACGCTCGGGGATATTGAGGATATCTACGGCGTCGAGGCCCAAATCGACAGGCGCAATCCCGGCGGGATTGAAGCTGACGAGCAGGTCGGCATTGCGGGCGCACACCTGGCCGCTGGGGCTGAGTAGATCGCCATCGGAGATGTAGGGATTGCCGTCGTAGGGCTCTTTTTCCCTCATCATGAAGTCTTCTTCGGTTGAGAAAGCCCCGTCGCGGCAGTTGGTCAGAGGATAATTCGTCTGACCCTGCACAACGCCCGATAGCGCCAGCAGGGTGACAAGCACGATCAAAATCCCCATGAGTCTGAGGTATCGTTTCATTTTTAGCTCCTCATGAAAAGAGACACGGGTTGTGTCTGTGAAGCGTGCGTTCAGGGTTTTGCACGCCATAAATAGTCTTTGAGCAGCAATGGCAGATAGCCGCTCGTCTGTCCTGTGCGGAAGTGAATGAACAGGGCGTCGACGCCGAGAAAGTCGGCCTTGGGCTCGAACGGTTGCACGAGATCGATGTCTTTGAGATAGATACCGTTGCCGCTCTGCAGGATGTCGCCGTCGCTAAAGCTCGGTTTGCCGCGGTTCAGGATCTCGGTGGAGAAGTAGCCGGTGTTGAAATCAGACAGGCGGGGGGCCGAGAAGGCATCCAGGCCGAAATCGACGCCGCGCAGGGGAATGCCGGCCGGCACCGAGACTGGCAGCAGGTTGGCGTTGCGCGCCACGATCACACCGTAGGCGGCCGATAGCAGATCGCCATCATAGATGGGTTGCGTGGAAGCGAGCCGTTCGGTGCCTTCGATGGAAAACCAGATGTCGACGCCATGGCGTTTCAGCAGCGTGACCAGGTATGAAGGATTTTCGAGCCAGGTTGAGCGTGGCTGCTGGCTGGCAACCTGATTGAAGGCGATGATGTTGGCGAGGGATCCCACAAAGTGTACGGCATCGAGCCCGCGGTCGCCGTTGATCTGGAACATCGTGAGCAAGGCTTGATTGGGGATAATCATGCCCCAGGTGCTCAGCAGATCGCCGGCCGTGAAGCGCTGTTGGGGATCATTCAGCGAGGTCGAGAAGGCGACGAGTTCCTGATCCACCTGCAGGACATCGGCTGCATCCAGGCCCAGGTCCACATTGCTATCCCATCTGCGCAGGAGATCATTGTTGCGCATGCACACGACGCCGTTACGGCTGAGCAGATCGCCATCCGAGATGATGGGATTGCCATCCGCCGGTACTGGCCCCTGGGAGAGGAAATCCTCTTCGGTGCTAAAGGCAAAGTCGGCACAGGCGGCCAGTTGACTGTTTGTTCGCGTCACCGCTAGCTGGCTGCTGCTGAGAATGAACAACACCGTCAGCAAAGGCATAAGCAGCAGCCATCGGGTATTTCGTTTCATACGGTTCCTCCAGGATTGAAAGTCAGATAATTCCTGACACGAGGGACGAGGATGAGAAAAGGTAAATGAGCATGATGAGGCAGTGTTTCGCCCTTTGTTCATGCTCGGTGAAACATAGACATCACCTCCAAGCATAGAAGGAAACAGTAATCAATGAGTGGCGATCAGCGGTACGGCCTTATTGAGGTCAATCGTTAGCTGGCTGGATTAGTTGGTCTATCGGCTACGGGAGGCGAACCATTCGGCCACTCTATAAGATTGTCCACATTCATCATGAAGGGTGATGCTTGTGCCCAGCGAATTGGTGTTGGATTTGCTATCTCGGTAGAGTATGGCAGCAGGTGAAACTAATTCACCTAAGAGTAAAGACGTCATTCAAGAGGAAAACGATACGGGTGAGCAATGAGTTGACTTGGGCCCGGCTATGTGAGGATTTTTAGTTTTTATGAAACTTTGCTAAACTTACAAGGCTATTTCCCGTTGTTTGTCAGCTTCTTCTTTTTTTCCCATCTGTCCCGAGTAACATCATGTCCCCACGCGAACACCCTCCCAAACGCCAGATGCCGGACTTTTACGAACATTTCGTTCCCATTGCCCTGGTGATCATCCTTGTGCTGATGATCATTCTGGGCATCGTTGCCGTGACGGTGCTGTTGGGATTGTGGCCCGGTTAAGCAGATGTCCTGAGCAAACGCGGCCACCCATCACCCGATTACCTCCCTTATCATCCGATCACCTACTTTCCTGCTGGAGTACTCATGTCTACCCAACTTTTAGACGGCGTATTGCCCTTGATGTCTTCCCTGGTGACTTTCCTTTTTGCCTTTTTTGTATTCCAGCGATGGCAGCAGCGACATCGCTTGCATCTGCTGTTTTGGGGCATAGGCCTGCTGTTTTATGGCACGGGCGGTGCGATGGAAGCTTATTACGGCCTCGTAGGCTGGCATCCGCTGGTCTTCCGTATCTGGTATCTGCTGGGCGCTGTGTTGGTGGCGGCCTGGCTGGGACAGGGCACGGTGTTTTTGCTCATGCGGCGGCGGCTGGCCTGGATTCTCTTCGCCATTCTGGCCGTGGGTTCGCTTTACGCCACCTATAAGGTGTTCTCGGCCACGCTGGACCCGACGCTGATGCTCGGCGGTGAACTCAGCGGTGGCGCCATTACCAGCAGCGGTGTGCGCATCTTGACGCCGTTTTTCAATATCTATGGCGTATTGATGCTGACGGGCGGCGCTGCCTACTCGGCCTGGATATTTTGGCGCAAGCGTGTGTTGCTGAACCGCGTGATCGGTAATTTGTTCATCGCCGTGGGCGCCATGGCCCCGGGCTTTGGTGGTGCTTTCCAGCGGGCAGGCATGCCCTACGCCCTGTACATCGGCGAGTTTTTAGGCGCCGTGCTCATGTTTATCGGTTTCATGCAGGCCACGCGCAAAACGGAGGCGGAAACGGAGGATTAGAGGCGAGAGGAAAGGGCTGCTAACGCAAGGCGGTGCGCATGACCTGCACAGGTGCCGGCTGCCCGGTCCACAACGACCACGCTAACGCCCCCTGGTGTACGAGCATATCCAGGCCATTGCTGACGCGGGCACCGTGCGCCCGCGCCTGGCGCATGAGTTGGGTCGTCTCGGGATTATACACCAGATCGTACACCATCTGCCGGGGGAGAAAGGCCAGATGCTGGGGCCACGGGGAGGTGGACGGGTGAGGAACCATGCCCACCGGCGTGCAGTTGACAATGAGTTGGTGGCGTGCGGCCATCTGCGCCAGGGCTGACCAGGGGGCGCAGGCGGTGGAGACGCCTGGGGGGAGATAGGGGTGCAAGGCTGTGAGCAGGGCCTCGCCCTGCTGGCGGCGGCGGGCCAGTATGGTGATGGGGATGCCGTGGTTGGCCAGGGCGTAGGCGATGGCTCGGGCGGCGCCCCCTGCCCCCAGGATCAACGCCCCCTCCTGTTGCAACGAGGGCGGCGCCATCTCCTGCGCCTGCAGATCCGCCCAGAATCCCGCCGCATCGGTATTGTCCCCCAGCATCTTCTCACCATCGATGATGATAGTGTTCACGGCACCAATGGCGCTCGCCGTGTCCGTGAGGCGGTGCAGATAAGGGATCACCGCTTGCTTGTGGGGAATGGTGACGTTACACCCGCGAAAACCCAGGGCTACCAATCCTGCCAGGGCCGGGGACAGGGCAGATGGTTTCACGGCCAGGGGCACATACACGCCGGCTATGCCTGCCGCCGCAAAAGCAGCATTGTGCATGGCGGGTGAGCGGCTATGGCCAATCGGCCAGCCCAGGACGCCGGTCAGTAGCACCGGTGCATCATCCTCAATTGCCCACGACGACGGTGTCGTAGGCCTGGTTTGCCGAACCTTTTGCTGATGCTAAGCTGGCGCTCAGGCGCAAAATGAGCGGCGAGGGTGTGTAGAGTATCGAGATTCGCCATGAGTGATTAAAAACAGAGCACCTTATCGGCATCGACTGTCCATTGAGTGAGCTGACTCATGGTGCTGATCTCGACGCCGGGAATGAGGCTGAGTTCCTTGATGCCACGGGCGACAGAACAAGTGCCACATGTTTTGATCTGCCCACCTTTGTTGATCACAAGCTGTAGCATTCGTTCGATGCTGTAATAACCCTGGGGCGTCGATTGCCCCGGCAGAGCGCAGGTGACAGCATCGGCCATGAGGAAGAGACGCACCACGACCGTGGGGTGCTCTTTGAGGAGGGTGATGGCCATGCGTAAAGCATTATAGGCTTTTTCGGAACCATAGGGGGCATCGTTAAGAATAAATAAAATGTTCAATGACGGATCTCCTGTTTTGTTTACCATAACTGGACACTGGCGTTTTGATTTTGCCACGGATTCACACAGATTTTCACAGAAAAGAAAGGAAAACATCTTCCATAAAATCTGTGGAAATCTGTAGCTAATAATGCTGGTTCAATCGGATATCGAGTCTCACTGTGACCTCCGGGAGGTGGCCAAAAACACTCTGTTTGGGCAAAAATGTCCTGGCCACCTCCCGGAGGTCTGAATCGAGACCCCCACGAAATCCAAAAGAGCCTGTGTCATTTTCACCAGACGCCAGTACCATAAATATAAGGCTGGGGTGGGGATAGAGGTGAGAAGGATGTGCGCTCAGAGACATCACCCGGACTTCACCCTCCAGGTTTACACCAAAACGCCCGCCATTGGCAAATGGCGAGCGTCCGGACACTGGCGTCCTGTGGCAAACAGGTGCAGGCCGTCCTCGGGCCGCAGGTCGCAAAGGAAGAAGTGGAGAAAATGAGAGCACTGTACCGGCGTATCTTGGATGCACCGGCGGGCAAATGCGCAGGGCAGGTGCGACGCACTTGCCGAAGTGCGTCGCATCTTTGACCGCTGCGTTGAAGATCACAGCGAGGCGGCCAGCTCACTTTGCTGCAAATAGCCATCCGCGTAGATGACTTTGTTCAGCAGGATCTGCACCGTCTTCCAGATGGCAACTTGTTCGGGATCGCTCATGTCGACATCTTCGGGCTGCGGTTCTTCCATGGCCGCCACGCGGTCATGAATCTTGAGATACAGACGCCCGACCGCTGTGCTGTTGTCGCGCTCTTCAATGATGCGTATCGTTTCGTTCTGTTTCGCATCTAGCGGATCCGCAATCATTGTCTTTAGACCCGCTCCCATGAGCATGGCGCAATACGTGCGGTTGATCAGGGGCCGATTTTCCGCCGGCACGGCGTTGGAAACATTCGACAGGCCCACCGACACGGGCGGCGCCGGATCCCAGGCAAATTGCAGGGTTTGCACCGCTGTGATGCACTCGGGGCAGTATTCCTGGCAGCCGGAAACAGTCAGCACCAGGGGATCAATGATCAGGTCGGAGATAGGGAAGTCGATCTCGAGGGCGCGGGGAATGAGATACTCGATGGCCAGGTTGACGCGTTCATCCGCACCTACGGGGATGCCTGATTTGGCCATGGTGAGGGCGATCAAGCGGGCGTTGTACTTCTTGGCCAGCAACGGTACTTTCTCCAATCGCACCGATTCTGCAGAGGTCGAGTTGATGATGGGCTGGGCTTTGGTCACTGTCTTGAGCCCGGCTTCGATGCCCAGGATGTTGGTGCTGTCAAAGCTCAGCGGCACATCGACCACAGCTTCCAGGTTTCTGACCATCCAGGGAAAGACTTCTTCCCAGTCTTTTTTCCGGGGCCCCAAATTGATGTCAAGAGCCCGGGCGCCGGCCGCCACTTGTTTGACAGCCGATTCCTGGAAGTATTTGGCGTCGCGATTCTTGAGCGCCTCCTTGACTTTGACCGACATGATGTGGATGTTTTCGCCGATAATGTACATGATTTTCTCCTTTGTAGACCCGTAGGCCGGGTGATCGGGGCCCTGGGTCGGATGTGGAATAGGAAGTTCGGATTGTGGATTTAGTGACGTTGGGTGTTGCGGTTGGCCGGTTTCCTTTTCGACAACACCGATTTTGTGAATGAAATCATTGTGTGATTCGAAATTGACGCTACGCCAACGCCTTTGCCACCGACGGAAATTTGCTCATGTCTGTGTGTGGCAGGAACAACGCCGAAGTGAAGGCTTCGTAAAAACGGTTGTCGGCCGATAATTCGATGTATGTCATGCTCGAAGCGATATCCTGCACACGGGCGCGCAGGGTACGGTCGAGCAGGGCCAGATACGCTCCCTTGACAGAGGTGTTGCCCAGGAATTGGAAGTTCTCCCAGGGCAGGTCGGGCAGCAGGCCCAGATGCACGGCTTTTTCGACATTGATGTATTTGCCAAAGGAACCGCCGATGAGTACCTGCTCCACGGCCTCGAGGGGCACGCCTACGCTCTCGGCCAGCACCGTGAAACCGGCATAGATGGCGGCCTTGGCGCGCACAAGATTGTCGATATCGACGCGGGTGAGGGTGATGTCGTGGCCGTGGGCCGTTTCTGAGCCCCAGGCGACCACATATTCCCAGCCGTGTTCGCTTTGACGGACGCGCGGGCACTGAAGATGTGTGTTGTAATGGCCGCCCTTATCGATCACACCGGTGATGAAAAGCTCGGCCAGCAGGGAGATGAGGCCGCTGCCGCAGATGCCCTTGGGCTTGACTTTGCCGATCACGCGCCAGCTAGGTTCGTAGGTCTCGCTGTGTACCCACACCTCTTCGATGGCGCCACGCGTGGCGCGCATGCCATCGCCTACGCCGCCGCCCTCGAACGCCGGTCCGGCCGAGCAGGCGCAGGTGACCAGCCAGTCGCTGGTGCCCATCACCGTCTCGCCATTGGTGCCTACATCCAGAAACAGGGTGATTTTATCGGAGTCGGCCATGCCCGAGGCCAGCACACCGGCGGTGATGTCGGCGCCCACGTAGCTGGCCACACCAGGCAGGCAATCGACCGTGGCGTGGGGATGAATATGGAGGCCGACTTCGTTGGCGCGCAGCAGCGGCAGGTTGTTGACCGTGGTCACAAAGGGGGCCAGACGGATGCTGTTAGTGGGCAGGCCCAGGAGCAAGTGCATCATCGTGCTGTTGCCGGTGATGGCTGCTTTGTAGATGTCTGTGGCTTGTACCCGTGCCCGTTTGCAGGCCCGCTCCACCAACTCGTTGATGGTATCGAGCACCAGTGCCTGCATTTCTGTGGCGCCATCGCCCTTGTTGGCATAGATGATGCGGGAGATCACATCTTCGCCGCGGGTTATCTGGCGATTGTACTCGGCCACCTGCGCCCTGACCTCTCCGGACAGCAATTCCACCAGCCACAACGAGACGGTGGTGGTGCCGATATCGACGGCGATGCCCCACAGGGGGTCGTTGTCTGCAACGGCGCCGGGACGGATATCGAGCAGGTGGGCCGGGCAGTCGTTACAGAAATCCCAACTGGGATCTTCCACGACCGCAGTCACTGTCCAGTCGCTTGCACGCAGGGCGGGGTCGAGTTGTCGCAACACGGCCAACGAGACCTCGATCTGGCCTCGGCCCAGCTTTTTCTCTAACGACCATTTCAGCCGGCTCCAGTCGTCGGTCTGATCGTCCATGCTAGGTGGTTTGAGTTGCAGTGTCAGGCGCTGTAGGGTTTGATGGATGGCGGGGTTGTAGTTCGGTGGGGGAACGACGGCGGCCACAGTACGGTCGGTGGTGAGGCGACGTTCGATTTTCTCCTGCGGCGGCACATCGATCACCACATCGCCCTCGACGACAGCCTGGCAGGCCAGGACAAAGCCTTGGGCTACGTCTTCGGGGCTGAGACGTAAGGTACTGCGGCTGCGTACTGTCCCTTGTGTGACCTGCACGGCACAGCGGCCACAACGCCCCTGGCCACCACAGGGCTGATTGAGCGTTATGCCCGCTCGCTGGGCTGCTTCGGTAAGCAATGTGCCGGTGGGCACTTGTACTGCTTGCTGGGTGTTGGCAAAGGTGACGGTATGTTCGGCCATGAATTTTTGTCGTTTGAGCTATGATGTTACTAACTGGACTTTGGCGTTTTTTGTTTTTGCCACGGATTCACACAGATTTTCACGGAAAAAGAAGATAAAAGCCTTTCATAATTCGTCTAATTCGTGCAATTCGTGGCAAGAAATGTTTTACTAAGCTTGCATGTGCCATTTTCGCCAGACGCCAGTACCTAAGTGCGGCATGATTCAGCTTCGCTTGATCCTGCCAACAAAGAGGACGTGTGCATGAGGATCGAGCTATCCCCGCCGGCCTGTCTGCCACAGGCAGGGGGGATAGAGGCGGGGCACCTTTGGTCCCGAATTCTATTCGGTGGCAGGATTCGGAGCAGCCGGGATTCAGACAAGCGCCTGCTTCATGAATGCGACCAGATCGACCGCTTCGCGTGGCCCGACTTTCACTTCCCAATCCGGCAGTTCTTCTTCCAGTTCGCCGGAGAGCACCGCCACATGGCCGGGCAGGACGAGCCGATGGTGGCTGACTTTGTCTGCCACGGCGAAACGCTTGACATCTTTGGCGATGCGCTCGGCGTCAAATTTACCGGCGGCCCAGGCGGTGAGCACACTCATGCCTTCGGCATCAGCCACTAAAATCCAGGCCGATAGGCCCGCACCTTCCACTTCGTTGGCGACCGCAAAGTAGGTGATGCTGAAGTTGGTGGTGACCAGCACGGGGTCTGTGGGCGAGGGGTTGTTGATCTCGTACACACCCGGTGTGACCTGAATGGGTTTTTGCGGGTCGGTGTAGATGTTTGCGCGCAGGACCAGCAGCGCGTAGATGGTCTCGGGGCTGAAATGGTCGATGATGATGAAGCTGCTGTATTTGGCGATGGCCTGGGCGGCGGCGATGGTCTCATGCTCGGGAGCGGGAAGATCGCCGGGGATGCTGAGGAGGGGGAAGCCCAGGGCGCGGTAGTTCTTTTTCAGCGCCAGGCGGCGGCTGGTGGTGTTGGCGTGCAGGCTTTGGCGTAGGTCACGCTGGCTGGGGGCCATCACCATGTCTTTCACGCCTTCGTCCATGAGCCGGGTGGTGAGTGCCACCATGGTGTCGATGTTGTGGGCGGTGATGGCCAACACGACCTCATGTTCGGTGGCCAGGGCTGCCATTTCTCGCCAGTTTTTTACCGTGGCGCTGTACAGCAGGGGCACTTCGCCCTCGTTGAGTTCAGCCAGACCGGCTTTGAGATCATCGACGTCGGCCATGAGGATGAGGGGCAGTTTGCTGACTGCGCGCACGGCGCGTACGGCGGCGGCAAAATCGCCGCCATGTGCCTGCACGGCAATGCCTCCCATCGCCAGTTCCATACCCACATATTCCACTGTGTAGGTATCCACCTGGGCCACGCGGGCTTTGATCACGTCGGCCGGTTCGCTGTCGTAAACGCGCACAAAGAGCCCCGGCGAGGTGAAGAATTTCTTCTCGTGGCGGAAGAGGACGGTTTCGTTGCCGCCCTGCACCTGGTGGCCATTGGATTTGACAGCCAACGGGCGTACAGGGGGGCGCGAGGCGGCGGAGAGTTTGGATTTAGCTTCGTCGCTGACGTGCGGGCAGGCGGACAGCTCCACCTGTTTGGCGGCCAGTTTCATGGCAAAGGCCAGACAGGTGGGAAAATTGCAGTCCTTGCAGTTGGTCCGCGGAAGCATTTTATAGATTTGTATACCTGAAAGGGCCATGGGAAATACTCCGTGTTACGTGTTTTGTCTTAAAGATGTGTGCGATATGCGATGATTATCCTGGTCGAGTTTGCCTTGATTTTTTTGCCAGGGTAACCTGTAAACCAGGTGGCCGGAAAACCAGGCCGATTTGGGCCAGCAAAAGGTGCCGCCGGCCTCCCGGTTTACAGGTTACCCAACAGGATAGGGGGCGTCGTCATGGCCACCATTGGTGAGACATGTTACGCGTCACTCTGCCCCGACAGGCTTTCAATCGTCCAGCGGGTGCGCTTGACGCTTTCGGGATGGCGGAGGACGATGATGTCGGCGCCGGATTCGATCAACATGGAGGCGGTGATCGTTTCCCAGGTGATGGCTCGTTCCAGCCAATTCCCCCAGGCCGCGGGGACGCCTTCGCCTACCTTCGATTCCTTGGCCTTCCAGCATTCTTCGCCAGGGGTGACGATCATGGGCAGTTGCGTCATGGAGTCGCCTTGCAGGGCGGCCAGTCGCAGACGTTCCATCACCGAGTAGCCATATTCGAAGCCGTAGCCCAGGGCGCCAGTGGTGGGGTCCATGAGGATGCGTTCGGGAGGCAGGCCCATGTCGGTGATGAGGATGTTGAGCTGCTTGGCCAGGTTGACATCCATGGCGGTGCGGGCCGTGATCAGATGATCATTGGCCATGGCCGTGGCCACGATGGTGCGATAGTTTTTGTCTTCGCAGATGCCCAGCACCAGGCGCTCGCCTTTGCAGGCTTCGGAGACCGGCACCAGTAGCTCGTTATCGAGGTCTACTTGCCCGGGGCCGTAGACCATGAGGGGCAGGCCGCTGGCCGCCAGCACATCTTTGGTGATCTTCACCGCCCGGTCGGGGGTGTTGGGCTTGCCGTCGGCGTCGGTCAGCAACAGGCGCAGGAGCAGGATTTTGGCGCCGGCTTGCTCGGCTGCCCGGGCCCAGGCCGCGGGATCATCCATGGCCTTGCCCCAGGTTTCGTACAGCAGGGGCGACCAGCCATCGGGACGGCGATCGGCGATCTCCATGGCAATGACCGGCGGCAGGGGGATTTCGCCGTCGAAGCTGAGGAACGGCATGGCTTTTTCACCGCCGACAGTGACGGTGCGGCTGCGGGTGCCGCCTTCAGCGGCGGTGGCGCCCAGGGTTATTTTACGCACACTGCCGGCCCATTTTTCGATCACCAGGGGTGTTTTGACTTCGGCGGGGAGCCAGGGGGTG
>JAADGC010000243.1 GCA_013152585.1 Chloroflexota bacterium | reverse complement strand
CTGTCCCCCTGTGGGGACAGGTCGCCGAAATAGCGGGCCGCTGTCAACAAGATCGGTCACTGCGATAGCGTGCCGCCGCCGACCAGATCGGTCGCCGGAGGGCGACCGGCGGCCGCAGGCCCCATAGCCCCGATTTCAATCGGCGGGACACGCACACTGGGGGGTGCCCCAGGATTTTGGCAGGATGCGGCACTGACGCTTGCGCCCTGCCATCGCCAAACGGGTGTGCGGAGGCATGGGCCCCCCATGCCATGTTGGGGCGGCCTGTACAGCGAAGACGTCCGATACCAGCCAAATGCCCCTGGGTGTGGTATACTTGGCCAACTTTGATTTCAGGAGAAAATCGTGACAACAATTCAACCAAGCTGTGTAGTCTGCGGACGCACCGACGCCGAAGTCCCCCTGGTCGCCTTGCGCGCCCAAGGCAAGGATGCCTGGATTTGCTCCCAGCATCTGCCGATCTTGATTCACAAGCCGCACATGTTGGTGGGCAAGATGCCCGGTGCCGAGAATCTCGCCGCCGAAGGCCACGAGCAGTAATTCATTACCGGACTTTGACGTTTTTCCTTTTTGACACGAATTTTCACGAATTATACGAAAAGTTTGGCCAATCATTCGTCACATTCGGGTCATTCGTGTCAAAAAATGCGTTTCGGTGGGGCCGGCGCTGGCGGCCAACTTTGCGCCGAAAGCTATGCGCGAGTGCTGGATGGCCGTGTTCAGTACGGAATAAGTGAACTGCCAGGGGGGAAGGAATCGAATAGATAGCGCGTCTGAATTTTGACAGGCTTGCAATCTTGAAACCGTGCAGGTAGCATACAGCTACGTTGTCTGGTCAAACATGGGGATGCCGAGGCCCGTCGTCTGATAACAATTCCCTAACACCCCCCATTCTGGAGTCACAACCATGAAAAACTACGACATTATTTGGATAGGAACCGGTCAGGCCACGGGCACGATCGTGCCCCGTTTAGTCAAAGCCGGTAAGACCGTGGCCATTGCCGAAGGCGGGCGTTTCGGCGGCAGTTGTGTCAATTATGGCTGCACGCCCACCAAAACCATCGTGGCCAGCGCCCGCGCTGCCCACATGGCCCGCCGTGGCCCCGATTTCGGCGTGCACACCGGCGAGATCAGCATCGACTTCGCTAAAGTCATGGAACGCCAAAACAACATGCGCAATGGCGCCAGTCAGGGCATGGAACAGTGGCTGCGAGGCATGGAAAACGTGGATGTTTATGCCGCTTTCGCCACTTTTGCGGACGATCACACCGTACGCGTGGGTGATGAAAGCATTCGGGGTGAGATCATCATCATCAATGCCGGTGCCCGGGCACGACCGCTTGCCTTCCCCGGTATCGATGAAGTCGACTGGCTGGACAACCGCCGTCTGCTCGACTTGCAGGAATTACCCCAACATCTGCTTGTTCTGGGCGGCAGCTATATCAGCGTGGAATTTGCGCAGGCCTTTCGCCGCCTGGGCAGCGAAGTGACCGTCTTACAGCGCTCCGCACAGCTCGTCACTCGCGAAGATGCGGATATCGCGGCGCAAGTCCATGATATCCTGGTCGGCGAAGGCATCACAGTTCACCTCAATACTGGCATTCAACGTGTGGCCCAGGCCGCACCCCGGCAAATCGACGTCTTCTTTCAGCAGGACGGTGAGAACAAGCAGGTGCGCGGCACACATTTGTTGGGGGCCATGGGCCGCATCCCCAACAGCGACCGTCTGAATCTGCAAGCTGCCGGCGTGGAGGTGGACCGGAGAGGCACCATTCGCGTCAATGATGTGATGCAGACCACTGTCCCCCACATCTTCGCCGTGGGCGATATCAACGGTGAAGGGGCTTTCACGCACACCTCGGTCAACGATGGCGAGATCTTCTGGGATCATTACAGCGGCGAAGGCGATCGCTCTCTGGCCGAGCGCATTCCCACCTATGCCCTGTACATCGATCCCCCACTGGGCCGTGTGGGCATGAGCGAAAAACAGGCCCGCGCCAGCGGTCGCCATGTGCTGATGGCCACCCGGCCCATGAGTCACATCGCCCGTGCCCGCGAGAAAGATGAAACCGCAGGAGTGGTCAAGATACTGGTAGACGCCGATACAGAGCAGATCGTGGGAGCCGCCATCCTCGGCGTGGGCGGCGATGAGATCGTCAACATGTTTACACCCTTCATGATGACTCACCAATCGTACAAGGTTTTTCGTCGAGCCATGCTCACACATCCCACTGTGGCCGAGCTCATGCCCTGGATACTGGACGACTTGCAACCGCTGACCTGAGAACACAACGCCGCGGTGACATGAACGAAGGGCGTGAACGGTGAGCAGGCGAATCGAGTTCGCCGTCTCACCGGGGCCAAGTACACCCGCCGAATCAATTCGGGGCTCGGGGGCGTTCCGCCGTCTGTAGCTCCTTCGCTTCACTCAGGACAGGCCTACGGGGACAGGTCGCCGAAAAGGCGGGTCGCTGTCAACAAGATCGGACGGCGAAGGCCGTCCGGCGGCCGCAGGCCCCCTAGCCCCGATTTCAATCGGTGGGGCTGGGCGCGACGGGGTTGGGCGCGCGACGGAACCGTGCGCGACGGGGCGCGAAGATCGGACGGCGAAGGCCGTCCTCTGGCCGTAGGCCTGAAGAGCCCGACTTGAGTCGGCCAGTGGAACGGGCCATCCCTCATTGCCCGAATAAAAAGGTAAACTTCATCAGTCGGCGAGAGCAAAACGGAAGGTCTTTGATAGACGTTCGCTTAGCGTTTTCCGCGCTCGTCCGCGTCCTCTATCTTGTCGGTCTCAGCCCCGGCCACCGTGCCGGGATGCCCTCATTTATCGAGCCATCATTGCCCACAGATATGCACTTTCGTCCTCTTCAGGTTATAATCTCCCCCAGGCTTCATTCACTTTCTTCACCATTGCCCTATTCCGCCCACTTTATGAGACTCATTCTCCGTCGCATTGCCTGGTTTGAACCTGTTTGGGTATTGCTTTGGGGCGGCCTGCTGCTTGTACCCGCCCGCTTTGCTCCCCCGAACCTTGCCCCCTTTCTGGGACAAGGGCGTCCCTGGTTCATCCTCATGCTGGGGCTGGGCTGGTTGCTGCGGTGGGTTGCGTATGGACGCCTCTCTCGGCCCACCCCCATCGATATTCCCTTACTTTTGATCTTGCTCTGGCTGCCGGTCAATTATTGGGCCTCGACCGATAAAGCCATGTCATGGGAGGCATTGGGTTATCTCCTCTTTGGCATCAGCTTATACGCGGCCCTGCTCAACTGGCCGCCCATCCACCGTCATCCAGAGTGGATTGCCTGGGGATTGGTGCTGTTTGGCCTGGGGATGATTGTCGCCGCACCCTTCCTCAGCCAGCTTACTTCCTCCAAACTATTCGACACCACCTTTCTGGCGCCGTGGCTGCAACGTCTGGCCGAACTAACGCCCGGCGATGTCAACCTCAACCGCCTGGGGGGCGCCCTGGTCGTGATTTATCCCCTGTTTTTGGCGTTGGGGCTACGGTGGGACTGGACCCGACGGCGCTGGTTGCCGCCGTTGATGTTGCTGGTGGCAGGGGTCAGCGGCCTGGTATTGCTGCTTACGCAAAGCCGGGGCGCTTACATGGGGGCGGCGGTGGCCACCACGCTGTTGCTGGTCTTGCGCTGGCGCAAGCTGGCGCTGATGGCGCCACTGCTGTTGATTGGCGGGGTGTTTGTGTTTAGCCGCGGGGGCACCGAAATCTTTTTTGATCAGATTGGCGTTGGGGTCGATTCCACCCTGTACGGCCTCGATGGCCGCATGGAACTATGGAGTCGGGGCATCTATGCGCTCAGCGATTTCGCCCTCACCGGCATCGGCATCGGCACCTTTGATCGCATAATCCCTTTACTGTATCCCACTTTTTTGATTGCCCCAGGCACCCCCATGGGCCACGCCCACAATCTGCTTTTGCAGGTGGGGGTCGACCTGGGCTTCCCTGGCTTGATCGCTTATCTGGCATTGGTCATCAACGTATTTGTCACCTTGGCGCAGGTGTTACGGCAGCGGGCACAGGCTCTGCCCTGGACATTGGCCGCCGGCACAGCCGCCAGCCTGACGGCCATGTTTGTGCACGGCTTGCTGGATGTGCCCCTGTGGGGCACAAAACCGTCTTTTCTGCCCTGGCTGTTGGTGGCATTGGCCATGGCCCTGGGCCTGCATGTGCGTGCTACCTCCTCCTCATCCGCCTCTGCACCCGACCCTTCTGCCGCTCCAGCATGATCGACTGGTTCTCTGTCTTCAACACCGTCTTGTGGGTAGCGGGCCTGTCTGGGCTGCTGGCCACGCTGAGTTATGCCCGTTATATCGCTACGGTCGGGCGGCGATCCTTTCGCTCCGTGCTGGGTCGACCTATTTACGACCGCACCCTGAATGCCAGTCTGACTGTGTTTTGTGTGGGCATGCAGGTGCAAACAGGCACACCGTGGTGGCAATCGTTGCTGTGGCTGGTCTTGGCCGTGACTTTTGCCCTGCAGGCCTGGCTGGCCCATCGCCGGCTGCGGGGCCTGCCCCCCATAAACGCCGACACCTGGCGCGCCTGGTGGTCGGGCCAGCGCCCGCTGCTGGTGGGCTTGTGGCTGCTGGGGATCGCCTTGGCCATGTTGTACGCCCTGGTGGTTCGGCCGTGGATGCAACCCGATGAACCGCGACATTTCGAGGTGGCCATGCACGTGGCCCGCCTGGGCAAGCCCGTGGTGTATGATCCGGACCTCGTGCTCGATTGGGAGCAGGAGATCATCCAGGATATGGAGAATCAATCCTTCTGGTGGTACGGCTATTCACTGGTGGGCTGGGACCCCAATCATTTGCCGGAATCCTTTGTGGAAATCTGGAGCCCGCTCTATTCGCGGGCATTTTTCCAATTGCCGTTTTATTACATGGTCGCCGGCGAGCTTTTGCACCAATGGGGCCGAGAACTGCCCCTGTCGGTGGCCGTCATGCGCCTGCGGCTGCTGAGCGTACTACTGCTGGGGTTGAGTTTGTGGGGCGTGTATCGGTCGGCGCGCGAGCTATTTCCCAACTGGCCGCGGCTGGCTATGATGGCCCTGGCTCTGGCGGCTTTATGGCCCTCACATCTGGCTGCCAACGCCGCTGTCAACAACGATCCTATGGTGGAGGCGTTGGTGATCTGGAGTGTGTTCTGGGCCATTCGTCTGCTGCGCAGCGGCTTGCGGGTACAGACCGTGCTCTGGCTTTCGCTGCTGATCTTGCTCACGCTTTTCACCAAGCGCAGCGGTTTTAGCGTGCTGGTGTTGTTGCTGGCTTTGCCGCTGTGGGCCTGGCGCCGGCTCACGAGCGAGCGCTCCCTGCGCCAGGGGATCGTGCTGGTGCTGGCCAGTATGGTATCTGTGGGCTTGCTGACAGCCCTCTTTTTGGTGATCAAAGGCACAGTGCGTAACTGGATCCCGCGCAGCCTTTTCAGCTCGGTGGCTTCGGGCGCCATCTGGCAAAAAGTGGCCGAGGCGCCACTGGCTGATTCAGCGCAAGGACTGTTGCGGACTTTTGTGGGCTGGTTCGGCTGGATGCGCGTGCAGCTTCCCGAACCTTTTTACGCCCTTGGCGCCGTGCTGGCGGCTGTGGCCCTGATCCTGCTGCTGATCGGCTTTGCGCAGATGTTTAACCGCCGCCTGCAGGGATGGCAACGGCAGGCCCTGTTCCTGCTACTGTTGTTGCTGCTGGCCCAATTTGCCCTTACACTGGGCAAAGATATCGTATACGGGCTGTACAAAGACGGCTCTGTGCCCCAGGTACGCTATATGTATCCAGCCCTCAGCGCCTTTGTGCTGCCCATGCTGTTGGGCGCCCGCACCCTGGTCCGGGGACACCGTTGGCGCTGGTTACTCCCCACCACCATCATCCTCCTTCTGCTCTTCAATTTTACCGTCCTTGTCTTTATCCTCTACCCCTTCTACTGGCTCTGATCTGATAACGGCGGGGCGACGTCGCCCCCGCTGGCTGATGTTGCTCATCTTGTGGCTGGCGATGGCGCTGCCACTGCTGCGCTTTAACCTCTCGGTGTGGAGCGATGAGGCGACCAGCGTCTGGTTTGGGCGCTGGCCGCTGTCGCAGCTCTTCACGCGCCTCTGCGATCCGCATCCCGTGGGCTATTATGCAGCGCTGAAAGCCTGGTTGACGCTGGGCGAGCAGGAATGGTGGCTGCGCTGGCCGTCACTGGCCGCAGCCGTGCTGGCCGTAGCGCTCACTTATCGCCTGGCCCGTGAGATGCGCCTGAGCGAGCGCACGGCCCTGCTGGCGGCGTTGCTGCTGGCCATCAGTCCGCTACAATTGTGGTATGCGGCGGAGGCGCGCATGTACACGCTGGCCGCAGCCCTGGCCTTGCTGGCCGTACTCGCCGGATGGCGGCTGCTGCGGGCGCTGGCCGGCCCCCCCCTCACGCCCGGACGTCAGATCACGCTGGGGATCAGCTATGCGGCCCTGGCGATGCTGGCACTGGGCGCCGATTACACCGCCGTGCTGCCGTGGTTCGCCTTGCAAATGCTCTGGTTGGCCAACGGCCTCCATCGGCCCAAGCAGTGGCTGGCCTGGCAGACGCTGGCGCTGGCGGGCGCTTATCTGCTGTGGGTCAACGCCGCACATCGTACCGCGGTGGCCACCAGTTTTCAGGCCTTCACGTTGGCCGTACAACTCAATCACTTTGGCTTTGACATCACACCGGCGCAGACCACGGGACTGTTGCGCCTGGCCATGATCGGCCTGGCCGCGGCCGGCGTGCTGGCGGCCTGGCTCTGGCAGCGCTGGTCACGGCTACGACATTGGCCGCTGCTGTGGTGGCTGGTGTCGACGGCATGGGTCGGCTTGACCCTGTTCATGGCTGTGCCCCGCCTTTATTCGCTCAAACGGCAATGGGTGGCCCTGCTGCCCCTGCTGGCGCTGGCCACAGCCTATGCCCTGTCGCACTTACCGCGCCGCATCTCCGTCCTTGTCCTCGCCCTGACCGTGGCGCTGGCGGTTGTGGTGCTGCCCATGCCCCAGCGCGAGTCGTGGCGGCCCATAATGGCCGAGCTGGCCGCCCAAACGCAGGGCGCGCCCGTGTGGGTGGACGAATGGTCCGTAACGCCCGTGGCCTACTACGACCGCCAGTTGCGCCGCCAGGGCCGTCCCGGATTGAACTGGTCGTCTTTGCTCAGCCGTGATCTGCCACGGCTGCCGGAACCGCAGCCCGCCCCCGGCCACGATCTGTGGTTGATCCTGTCCGAAGGGCCGTATCGTCATTTTGGAGAACTGATGCCGGCCGACTTCTTCGCCCAATACGAATTACTCGGCCGCAACGACACAGACGGCGTGGCGCTGCTGCATTATCGACGGCGATTGACGCCGCTTTCGCCCCCGCCCATCCTGCCTCCACCCTCTCGCGAGACCCTGTGGAGCCTGGAATCAGCCTTTCCCCTGGACGTATGCCCATGAGACTGCATTATTTGTTGGTTTTTTGCGGCCAGCGCTTGTGTCTGGGGCTGGCCGCAGTGCTGCTGGCCGGATGTAGCTTCCCCTCGGCACTGCAACCCGTGCCGGGCCGAGCTCCCGTCACCATTGCCGCGGCTGATCTCGATCATACGACGATCGGCGTCTACCTCTATCCCACCGACGACATCTCCGGCCCGGCTGCCAGCACGCTGGTTGCGGCCGGCGCCCGCTGGACACGTTCGTGGTTCAGTTGGGACGATATCGAACCCCTGCCTACCGATCCTCCCACCTACCAATGGCAGGAAACAGATGAGCGCCTGTTGGCAGCCCGGCGCGCGGGGTTCGAGACCCTCTTCTTGCTGGGCGGCAATGCTGTCTGGGCCTCCGACAGCTTTTGCGGCCCTATTTATCCCCGTCATCAGGCCGACTTCCAGCGCTTTCTGCGGGATTTGGTGCAGCGATACAGCCAGCCACCCTATGATGTGCGTCTGTGGGAGATCTACAACGAGCCGGATAGCGTTTTCGGGCCGCAGGGATTTTGCTTTGGCACCCGCGGCGCCCAATACGCCGACAGCCTGCGTCTGGCGTACACGGCCATCAAGGCCGCCGACCCCAACGCCGTTGTCCTGTTTGGCGGCATTTCGTACGACTTTTTCACCAACGAAGGAGGGCGCTTCGATCCCGCCTTTTTGGATGACGCCCTGACTGCCGGGGCGGGTGCTTATTTTGATCGCCTTGCTTTTCATTATTATCCGGCCTTTGCCGAACGCTGGAATACGTTTGGCCCCGGCGTGGCCGGGAAGGCCGCCTACTTACGCGGCGAGCTGGCCCGCTATGGCCTCGACAAGCCCCTGGCCCTGACCGAAATCGGTCGCCCCACCCGTGGGCCGCAAGCCGACGGCATCCCCTACAACGAAGAATTGACCGCCCGCTTTGTGGCGCCGGCGCTGACCCGGGCTCGCATCGCCGATCTGGCGCCCATCATCTGGTTTACTGCCATCGACAAAGCCGACGAGCCTTATGACTACGGCCTGTTTAGCGTCAGCCTGCAAGCCGAACCGGGCCTTCTGGCGTACATGGCCGTCACTCCCGCCTTGCAGGGGGGAGACTATCAGGGGGAAGTGCCGGTCTCCGCGCCGGGCCGGGCCTATCGTTTTCGGCACAAGCGCCAGGACGCCATCATTGCCTGGAGCGACGGTGAGCCGGTGCGTCTGGCCGTGTCTGCAGATGATGTGTGGCTGGTGGACAGGGAGGCTCAGGCGCAGTGGCTGCGCGATGGCAGCACCGGCGACGTCGACGCCCGCCAAGACGGCATCATCAGCCTCACCCTCGATCAAAATCCCGTCATCCTCTGGCTGAGGCACGCCCAGGAGCCCGCGCATGAGTGATTTCCGACTGGCCTCAGTGCTCAATCGTCGGCATTGGTGGTGGCAGATCAGTATCGGCCTTGCCATTGCCGTCGGCCTGCTGGTGTTGCTGTTGCACAAGATCGATGGCCGGGCCACCGTGCAGGCATTGTCGCGGGCGCAGCCCCTGTGGGTAGGAGCGGCGTTGCTGAGCGTGTTGCTCAACGACATCACCAAGACCTTCCGCTGGCGTCTGCTTTTCCCTGCCGATCAACCCACCCCCAGCCGCCGTCAGACCTTCGGCATCCTCATGGCCGGGCAGCTCGTCAATATGGTGCTGCCGTTTCGCAGTGGAGATGTGTTTCGGGCTTATTTCATGGGCCGCGACCGCGGCGCCAGCACCGCCGCCACTTTTGGCACCATCGGCGCCGAAAAACTGATCGACCTGATCCTGTTGGGGTTGGTGGCAGCCTTTATCCTGCCTTTGATCGTGTTGCCGTCCAGCGTGCATACCAGTCCCGTGCAGATGCTGGCCCTGGCGGTGGGGGTGAGCCTGGTCTGGGCAGCCCTGATCCTGGCTTTGCCGCATCTCGATCGCCTGCTCCTGAACCTGGGGCAGCGCTTTCCCTTGTGTGCTCGCTGGGCAGACTTGCTACACCGTTTACTGCAGGGACTCACAGCCTTGCGCGAGTGGCGAAAGCTGCCGCAATTGTTGGCGTGGTCCGGGGCGGTATGGGGCACAGCTATCCTCACCAACATGCTCCTCTTCCAGGCTTTTGGGATGACTCCCAGCCTGCTTTATGCGGCCCTGGTCCTCCTTTTCATCTATGGAGGCGTCAGCATTCCGATGGCGCCCGGCCAGTTGGGTGTGTTCGAGGCGCTCACCGTGGTGGCGTTACGGCTGGTGGGCATCGAGCCGGTCATGGCCCTGGCGTATGCGCTTCTTTTGCATGCGCTGGTGCTGGTGGTGCCGATGCTGTTTGGGAGTGTGTGGCTGTTTCGTCGCACCAGGCGCCTGGGGTAGAAAGGAGTTCCCGTTAATTCTTGTCAAAAAAGCGTTGCTAAGCCGTCAGCCGAGAAACCAAACATTGATCGGCGCCAGGCCATCTCCCCATCCCGCCTCCCCTGTAGCCAGGGCAATCGTATCTAATTATGTCTAGGGAGTCTGGTAGGCAAGACTCTGGTGGGGATGCTCATAATTGTAAAACTGGATTTCTCACCCGGACACTTTTCAGCAATAAATCATGACGAGTCATGGTGCATTTTTTTTAACCGCGAATGAGACCGCGAATGGACGCTAATGGACGCTAAAAAACTATTCGCGTTCATTCGCGTTCATTCGCGGTTAGATGCGTCAGCCCTGCCCCTGTAGCGAATCCGTCTTGCCAGGGCTGCGGCAGCGTGCTATGCTATCCGCACGGAGTACACATTTTCCTCCACCTCCAAGGATCAACTGTATGCAAGACATTCTACAAAAGCTCTGCGAAGCTTTTGGCCCCTCGGGCAGAGAAGCCATCCTCGCCGCCCAGGTGGCCGAGATCATGCGACCGTGGTGTGACGATGTCAGCATCGATGCGCTATGGAACGTGATCGGCGTCAAGCAAGGTGCTGCACCCGAACCCCGACCGCGGCTGATGTTGATGGCGCACATGGACGAGATATCGATGATGGTCACGGCCATCGAAGGGCCGTTTTTGCGCTTTCGCCAGCGATTCTACGATCCCCGCCTGCTGGTGGGGCAAACCGTGCTGGTGTACGGTCGGGAACCGATCATCGGTGTGGTGGGAGATCGGCCCCCGCACTTGATGGACGCGGCAGAACGCCAGCACATGCCCCGCATCGACGATCTGGTGATCGACACCGGCCTCGACGCCGAAACCCTGGCTACATGGGTGCAAGTAGGCGATTCGGTGCTGGTGCAGCGCCCCATGTTGCAGCTTTTGGGCCAGCGAGTGGCGGGCAAGGCTTTTGACAATCGACTGTCATTGACGGCTGTGCTGAGCACATTAGAGGCGCTACAGTCCGTGCAGCACCCCGGCGATGTGATTGTCGTGGCCTCGGTGGGCGAGGAAATGAACCTGTTGGGTGCCCAGACGGCAACTTTCGGCCTGCGGCCTGATTTGGCGGTCGTGCTCGATGTGACATTCGGCAAACAGCCGGGATCGCCCACGACCGGAACATTCAAATTGGGTAGTGGCCCCGTGATCGGAGTGGGCCCCAACCTACATCCGTGCATCACAGACAAATTACTGGATTTGTGCGATAGCCTGGAGATTCCGCACGAACAGGAGCTGCTACCGGCCAACTCGGGCACCGATGCCTGGATGGTGCAAGTGACAGCGGGCGGCGTGCCGACAGGATTGGTGGGCATGGCCATCCGCAACATGCACAGCCCCGTCGAAGTCGCCGATTTGCGGGATTTGCGGCGCACCGTGCGCTTGCTCACGGCCTTTGCCACGGCGGCCGATCAAGCATTTGTGGACGACCTGGCCTATCGCTTGCCCGATTTTGCGGAGGTGACAGCATGACTGCACTGACCTGGGGCATGTTGCGCCAACTGACAGAAACGCCTGCTGGTCCTGGCGATGAAGGGGCCGTGAGGGATCTGATCGCCCGCTGGATTCAGCCCCACGTGCAGGCGTTGCGTATCGACGCCCTGGGCAATCTCATTGCCGAGAAAAAAGGCGTCGTTGCCGCACCGATGCACATTGCCGTGGCCGCACACATGGACGAAGTAGCGTTGTTCATCACCGAGATCGATGAAGAGGGCTTTTTACACATGGCCAGCAGTGGCGGCGTCAACGCCCGCACGCTGTTGGGAAAGAGTGTGCAGGTCGGGAGCGACCGTCTGCCCGGGGTGATCGGTTGGCTGCCGCCGCACCACGCCAAAAATAGCGATGAATTCACAAAGACGCCTGACGTGAATGATCTGGTGGTGGATATCGGCGCCGACGATGCCAAAGCCGCCAAAGCCAAGGTCAAGCCGGGCCAACGTATGATCTTTGACACCCCTTTACGCCTGTTGGGTCCGTTACAGTCGCTGAACGACGACGACCCCCTGCCGGCGCAGGGCCGCATCAGCGGCAAAGCCTTCGATGATCGCATGGGCTGTGCGACCTTGATGAGTCTGCTGCTGGATGATGCCCTGCCGGTCGATATCACGGCGGTGTTCACCGTGCAGGAGGAGATCGGTTTACGGGGGGCGCTGGCGGCGGGCCTGGGCTTGCAGCCCGATGTGGTGATCGCCCTCGAAGGCACCGTGTGCGACGATCTGCCCGGATCGCGCCACGAAAAACGCTTTCCCACCACCCGCCTGGGCGACGGGCCCGCCCTCACCCAGCGCGACGGCATGGTGGTGGTGCATCCGCCCCTGTTGCAACATTTTCTGCGCGTGGCCGCTGCCTACCACATCCCCACCCAATTCAAACGCCCCAACATCGGCGGCACCGATGCGGCTGGTTTTGCTCGCTGGCTGGGCATGCCCACTGGCATCATCTCCACTCCCTGTCGTTACATTCATGGCCCCGCGGCCGTGGCCGAGCTGAGCGACTTTCATGCTGGCGTGGCCTTGCTGCGAGCCAGCCTGCCCGAGCTGGCGTCGGCACTGGCGTCCCACTCTCACCCATAACAAGGAAGCTGATACGTGAAAACTCTGATCCCCAAATTGGTAGACGCCATTGGTCCATCCGGCTTCGAGGAGGCCATTCGAGAGCTTATCCGCAAAGAGACGGCTGCCTGGGCCGATGAAACCTGGACCGACACGATGGGCAATCTTTATGTGCGCAAGGCTGGCGATGGCTCGGGGAAGCGGGTGATGGTCGCTGCCCACATGGACGAGATCGGCGTGATCGTGGCGCAGGTCGAAGACAACGGCTTCCTACGCTTCGCCAACATCGGCACGTTGGCCCCCAAAACGCTGTTGGGCGCCCGCGTGCGCTTTGCCAATGGCGCCGTGGGCGTGATCAGCCATGATGGCGGCGCCCGCGCCGAGATCATCGGTTCCAAGCTGCCCGATCTGCATCGCTGGTATATCGATGTGGGCGCCACGGGCAAAGACGATCTGCCGGTGCAGGTAGGTGATGTGGGGGTGTTCGCCCATCCCTTTGTCGATCTGGGCCGGCGTGTGATTGTGGGCGGCGCCGACAACCGCGTCGGCTGTGCTGTGGCCATCGAGAGCTTGCGTCGTTTGCAAAATTCATCCCACGATGTGATCATGGTCTTCACGGTGCAGGAAGAGATCGGTAACCGCGGGGCGCGGGTGGCCGCGTATCAACTGCACCCTGATCTAGCCCTGGCAATTGACATTACCCCCACCGGCGACGCCCCCAAATCCGAGCTGACCATGGCCGTGGACCTGGGCAAGGGCCCGGCCATCCCCGTGGCCGACACACGCATGATCTCGCATCCCCGCGTGCGTCAGGCCCTGGTGGACGTGGCCCGGCAGCACGACATCCCGCATCAGGTGTTCGTGCTCACGCTCGGCGGCACCGATGCTTCCGCCATCGAGCCGGCGCGTTCGGGCGTGATGACCGCCAATCTCATGGTGCCCTGCCGCTATGTGCACACCCCCTCCGAGCTGGTAGACTGGCAGGACGTGGAAGACAGCGTGCGTTTGCTCACGGCATTCCTGCAATCTGACCTGTCGCAGGTGGGGGGGTGAAGCATGAGCCCGCCTTCCCTCTTTATGCTCACCTGGGTACCGTCAACAGTGGCAAGAACCCTCAACCCGCATGATGACCGATGGCACTGGTGGCGACGCCGGTCGTATCGGCATATGCAAGCATTTTATGATTGGAGATAATACGCAACTCGTCATGGAAAACCTCAATTCTTTGATCCCGTACCTCATCCCCATCGTGCTCCTGGAATTGGCCCTGGTGGTCTTCGCCCTGGTGGATTTGCGTCGCCGCCCAAACACCAAAGGCCCCAAGTGGGCTTGGGCGTTGGTCATTCTCTTCGTCAATCTCATTGGTCCCATCCTCTATCTTCTCTTCGGCCGGGAGGAATGAATGGCCATCATTCGTACGCAGGGATTACAGAAGAATTATGGTCAGGTACAGGCGCTCGCTGGTTTGGATCTCACGGTCGAGCCGGGTGCGATTTTCGGTTTTCTTGGCCCTAACGGTGCCGGAAAGACCACGACTATCCGCATTCTTACGGGGTTGGCGCATGCCAGCGGGGGCCGCGCCTGGGTGGCAGGAAGGGAAGTCACTGCGGGTGATGGCGAGATTGCCCGGCACATCGGTTTTTTACCGGAAGAACCGGCGTTTTATCCCTGGATGACGCCGCCGGAGTTCCTGGATTATGTGGGGCGGGTGTTTGGACTTTCGGCCACGGAACGAGCGGCGCGCAGCCAGGAATTGCTGGGATTGGTGGGCTTGACCGAGGTGAGCAAGCGACGTATCGGCGGCTTTTCGCGGGGGATGCGACAGCGGCTGGGGGTGGCGCAGGCGCTGGTCAATCAGCCAGAGGTGTTGTTTCTCGATGAGGCGGTGAGTGCGCTGGACCCGGGCGGGCGCAAGGATGTGCTGGAGTTGATCGAGCGCTTGCGCGGGCAATGCACTGTGTTCATGTCGACCCACATCCTGGCGGACGTGGAGCGGGTATGCGACACCATCGGCATCATCGCCCGCGGGCGACTGGTGATTCAGGCCCCGCGCCAAACGTTGCTGGCTCGCTACACGCTTCCCCTGTTCGAAGTAGAGGCCGATTACGGTTTTGTGACGGCACTGCGCACCTGGGCAGAGGGGATACGTCAGCAGCAATGGGTGCAATCCGTTTCGGTCGAGGGCTTGGTGGCGCGGGTGCATGTCCACGATGTCGGAATGGCGAAGCGTGCGCTCTTGCCGTCGGCTGTGCAGGCTGGCCTGCTGCTGCGGCGCTACGAGATGCTGCGACCTTCGCTGGAGGATATTTTCTTGCGCCTGGTGGGTGAAGGAGCGTCTGTATGAATTTCCTGCCGGCGCTGCACACGGAATGGATGGCATTGTGGCGAACCTATCGTTTGCTCATGGTGGGTGTGGTTTTGCTCCTCTTTGGCCTGTTATCACCGCTGCTCGCCAAATACACGCCGGAGCTCATCAAGCTGATGCCGGGGGGTGAGGCCATCTCGCAGGTGATACCGACCCCTACGATCGGCGATGCCGTGGGGCAGTATGTCAAAAACATCAGCCAGTTTGGCGTGATCCTGGCCCTGCTGTTGACCATGGGAGCGGTGATCCAGGAGAAGAATCGGGGCACGGCCGCCATCATGCTGGTCAAACCGCTGCCGCGCACAACCTTCCTGTTGGCCAAATTTGTTGCGTTGGCCCTGATGTTCACCCTCACCATCGCCCTGGCGGGTGCTGCCTGCTATTATTACACCTGGTTGCTGTTTGGGGCACTCGATGTGTCTCGCTGGCTGGCGCTCAATGGCCTGTTGCTGTTGTTCGTGTTCGTGTATGTGGCGCTGACGTTGTTTTGCAGCGTGGTGGCCAAGTCTCAGTTCGCGGCCGGGGGTCTGGCGCTTTTTCTGCTGTTCACCCTGGGACTTCTCGGTGCCATCCCCGGCCTGGGTGACTATCTGCCCGGGCACTTGCTGACCTGGGGAAGCGAGCTCATGATGGGCGGAAGCACCCCCGCCTGGCCGGCGGTGGGGGTCAGTCTGGCGCTTATGGTTGTGGCGCTGGTGGGGGCAAAGCTCCTTTTCGACAGGCAGGAGCTGTAGAGATGAATCACACCCCTTGATGACACTTTTTTCGTCTCAGCATCGCCGGTGTGGTATCATGACATTGTAACTCCGCCTACTCAACCTATCATCGGGGAAACATCGTCTGCCATCTCCTGCCAGCGATGACATCTTGAGACTGTTTCCTGTGGGGACCAACCGGAAGTGCATCCTACCGTTTAACGCATGAGTTTCTATCTGACCTCTTCTGCCCTCAGCAACCTGACACTCTTTATCCTGGTGGCGTTCGTGACCGGCGCCCTCTGGCACCTGACCCGTAAATCGTGGAGGCAGGCGCAGAGGCCCCTGCGGACGATGTACTTGGCCGGGGCCTTTACCGGGATAACCGCGTTTGTTTTACTGGCATTTCTGGAAGATGTTCTATACCCCGATGGGCGCTTCTACATTTTGCCGCTGGAAAGTATCGCCATTGCCCTGGCACCGGTCTGCCTCATCCAGTTTGCCTATCACTTTCCGATTCTGTTCCCGGAGCGCAGGCGGGAAGCCCGTATCGTCTTCTGGCTGAGTATGTTGCTGCCATTATGGGAGATCTACTACGCCGTTTTTCGTTATATTCAGTTGTCGCACGGCATTGTGCAATACCGCCCCAGTATAGCAGATGATTTCATCGCCCCGGTCTATATCTGGCTTTTCGTCGTATTCCTCCGCCAACTCAAACGAGCCGACCCGCGACCGGTGCCGCTCTGGCGCAAACTCTGGAAACCTCAGAGAGGTCAGGCTGCTGCCACCAGGACTTTTCTCCTGATCGGGCAAGTACCTTTGTGGGCGATGGTGGTGATCATTCTCCGCAATGACTTCAATCTGTCCAACTCCATGGCTGCGGTGCTGATCTCGCTGGGGATTCTGTACGGTTCCGTGGCCTTTGTACTGGCCTATCTGAATCATATCCCAGAAGAAACTTCCTTTATCATCAAGATGACCGCTGTCTCCCTGGCCATCGTTGTCGGGATGCTGGGCGCAGCAGTACAGGTTGTCACCCCGTCTTATCTGGTGAAGGAGGACAACCGACAGCTCATCACCGATCATCAAACCCTGCGCTTCACACCCAACGCCGAGGGGGGCTACGATGTGCAGCAGATTCCGTACAGCTATCAAACCGACGTGGGAGAGCGCATTAAGGATAAGGGAGCCCTACAGAGCACGCTGCCCACAGGCTTTGCCTTCCCCTTTTTCAATCAGCGTTGGAGCGACCTTTACATCGCTCTAGGGGGACGCATCGCCTTTGGAGACAGACCCAAGATAAAGGACACACTTTACCACTACGGTTCGATTCCCACCATCTTTGTATTGGGCACCGACTTTGTGACCTATAATCAGTTGCAAGAACCGAGCGGCATCTATGTCCAGCGTGCCCCTGGCAGTCTTACCATCACCTGGCTGCAGATGCCGGAGGACTCCGACCCCGAACGCCACTACACCGCGCAACTCACACTCGATGCCAGCGGCGTCTTCCTCATAACCTTCGTGGACCTGCCCGCAACATCGGTTTTCGATGTTTATGCACGCTGGAAAACCCTGCGACTGATCGGGGCGCTGCCCGGGAGCACAACCTGGCCCCCCCAACAGGTGCAATTCCAAACTGATCTACCCCTCAGGAGTGGTGCAGGTGGCGTAGTGCAGGACTTTCACCTCACCTTCCGAAAACGTCTGCACGCCTTTTTAATACCTCTATTCCTTTTGATTTTGTTCAGTGCCTTACTGGTTACTGTCGGACTGCCTCTGCTTTTTTACAACTATATGACCAGACCGCTGCAGATGCTGCTGGCCGGGATGAAACAGGTGGACGCCGGCCAACTGGATGTAGCCATCCCGGTAGAGAATACCGATGAATTCGGCACCCTGACTGTATCTTTCAACCGCATGGTGACGGAGCTCCGCACCCTGGTTACCAATCTGGAAGGTCGCGTGGCCGAGCGCACCGCCGAGCTCAGCCGCAGTCAGCAACAGACCGAAGTGATGAGACAACAACTGGATGCCGTGTTGAACAGCCTGGATGCCCTGATCTACGTCAGCGACATGCAGACCCATAAGATATTATTCGCTAACAAACGTTTGCAGGAAGTATTCGGCCCTATCGAGGACCGCCTGTGCTGGCAGGCGCTGCAAGACGGGCAGAACGGGCCCTGCGCTTTCTGCACCAATTCCCAACTGCTTACCGCCGATGGTCGCCCTGCCGCCCCCCAGCAATGGGAGCAACAGAACACGCACAGCGGGCGCTGGTACGCCACCAGTGACAGCGCTATCACCTGGATCGATGGTCACCTGGTGCGCCTCTCCATGTCTACGGACATCACTCGTTTGAAAGAAGCCGAATCCCAACTGTTGGCCCAGCAGCAAGCTATCACCATTCTGGAAGAGCGGGCGCTGATCGGTCAGGAGTTACACGACCGCCTGGGTCAGGTCTTCGGCTTTCTCAGTGTGCAAAGCCAGGCTGCCCAGGCTCTCTTTGCCGCCAATAAAGTCGAGGTGGGTGAGCGCCTGTTGACTCGCCTGGCCGCCGTGGCTCAAGACTCCCACAGTCAGGTCAGGGAGTTCATCCTGGGCATGAAGGGGACGGCGACTGCCCCCCTGAATTTCTGGGAGGAGCTGCCTGCCTATACGACCAAACTTCAGCGCCTCTACGATATGGAAGTAATCCTTGAGCTGCCAACGAATCGCTACTCCTTCCTGCCGTCGCAGGAAATGCACCTGCTGAGAATCATTCAGGAAGCCCTGACCAATATTCGTCAACATAGTAACGTCAACCAGGCCCGCGTCAGTTTCGATCAGGGTGAAGAGGAAATGCGCCTCATCATCACCGACCAAGGTAGGGGTTTCGATCCCCAACCCCATCTCTCCCCGTACAATCTCCTCTCCGACGACCTGAATCTTTCCGAGCTCAACCAACCGCAGGTCTCGAGCGCGGGTGCCAACGAGCATTTTGGCCTCTCCGGCATGCGAGAACGCGCCAGGGCTCTGGGCGGTACCTTGACCATTCACTCCCGCCCCGGCGTCGGCGCCCAGATTATCCTCACCTTCCCCATTGGCACCAAGGACGAAAACGCGTCCCGGACGGCGGAGGCGAAGGATTTACGCGTATTGTTGGTGGATGATCAGCCCATCTTTTTGGAGGGGCTCAGTAACCTGCTGCAAGCCTATGGCCTGCATGTGGTGGGCACGGCGAGGGATGGCATCCAGGCTCAGGAGATGGCCCGCATCACCCGCCCCGATGTGATCATCATGGACATCCACATGCCCACCTGCGACGGTATCACAGCCACCCGGCGCATCAAGGCGGAATCACCCGACGTCAAGATCGTCGTTCTCTCTGTCTCTGCCGAAGACGATACGCTGTTTGAGGCGTTGAAGGCCGGGGCGACCGGCTATTTGCTCAAGAGCATGGACGCCAGAGACTTCTTTTCCGTAATCACCGGCCTGGAGGATGGCACTCCGCCTATCGCCCCGCAGTTGGCGGGCAAAGTCCTGCGCGAATTTCAGAACATCCTGCAGACCGAAGCCAGCCTGACGGCTGAACAGACCCAAATACTGAAACTGCTGGCGCAAGGGTACTCCTACCTACAAATTGCATTTGAACTGCATGTCAGTGAGCGCACAGTCAAACGCTACATGAAGGAAATAATGCACCTGCTCCACCTGCGCAGCCGCGCGGAAGCGGAGACATACGCGCGGAAGAGGGGGTTGTGAGCGGTAAACGCTCGATAGCCATCCGCACATTCTGCAAATAACCCAGACCCCGGTTCCTGCGAGGAGCCGGGGCTTTTTCGTCCCCTTGAGGGAAGGTTGGCACTTTTCTGTCACTTTTGTGCCTGTCCTTTGGGGTATAGTGGTGAACATGATGACAGCACGGCAGCTCCCTCCCATTCTGATTTACGGCGAGTCGGCGCCACTAGAGGCTGCAGAGCGTCAGTTACGCGCACGCTCTGGCTCGCAGGTGATCCAGATCGACCCAACCCATCCCATAGCCACAGAGCAATTATCGGCCATGGGCGAGGTCGTACTGGTGTACGATTGGGATGGCACCGATCCGCAAGTGCTCGCAGCCATTCATACCCTGCACCCGCGCACGCTCACCGTGGGGGTGAGCTCGGGGAAAAACCAGGGACTGGCGCTTATGGGACGGATGTATTCTCCGGAAGTGTTGGCGCGGCTGGGCGCGGCCCTACGGGCGCTGCTGCCGGAAGTGAGACACGAATAGGCGTTGCTAAAAACGAAAAAATATAGATGCCCACCCCCCCCAAGACAAGGCAGCACACTGCTGTTTGCGCCGCTTACGCGTGCATATCTTACCAACTTACACTCTTCCATCACCCTGATTTTAAGGAGATTATGATGAACCTTTCCCCACGCCTGCTACTGACGATAGTCGTTCTACTCCTGGCCCTATTCCTGCCCCCGACGGTTGCCCGCGGTCAGGGCGGAGAACAGCCCCTAACCGCCCTGACTGCGCCTTCCACGGCCTCGACGCCGAGTGATGACTTTGTAATCACCGTCAAAACGGATAACGAGGGTACCTCATCAAATACGCAGTTTACGATACCCACCACAGGCGGCGGCTACAACTACAACGTCGATTGTGACGATGACGGCGTGAATGAGGCTACAGGACTAACGGGAAACTACATCTGCAACTACGCCACGGCCGGAACCTACACCGTCAGGATCAAGGACAACAGCG
>JAADGC010000241.1 GCA_013152585.1 Chloroflexota bacterium | reverse complement strand
CCATTAGCGGACACTTTTTTATTGTGTCACCCTGAGTGAAGCGAAGGGTCTCGTGGTACATGCAACGCTGAGATGCTTCGCAGGGGGGGGTGTTCTATGCTTTCAGGTGCCGCACACGTAGCGCCGTCAAAGAGGTTGGCGGTTAGACACGTTCAGCATGACAGTTGCAAGAAGTGTCCGTAGAAAAACATGAAAATGGCCTTGGCCGGGCGCATACTCCAAAACATATTAACACCCAATTCGGAGTTGCTGATCATTTCTCGCAACTGGCGCAGGGGCATGATATAATGGGGGCTCTGTCATAGATGTTTAGTGTGGCAGAGCTCCTTCTTTCATTCATCCAAGAGCTAAGCTATGTCCTCTTTTGATTACGATGTTTTAGTGCTGGGCGGCGGCCCCGGCGGCTACGTGGCCGCTATTCGCGCCGCCCAGTTAGGCCTGAAGGCCGCTGTGGTCGAGAAAGAAAATCTGGGTGGTATCTGCCTGAATTGGGGCTGTATTCCCACCAAAGCCCTGATCCGCAATGCCGAGATACTGCATCTGCTGCACCGCGGCAAAGAATTTGGTTTCCGCTTTGATCATCTCGAAGTGGATTACGGTGTAGCCGTCAAGCGCAGCCGCCAAATCGCCAATCGTCTGGTGAAAGGGGTGGGATTTTTGATGAAGAAGAATAAGATCGATGTGATCGAGGGCATGGGCGTACTCACGGACGCACACACGGTGCAAGTTGGCGAAGCGACCCATAGCGCCGCACACATCATCCTGGCCACGGGCGGGCGGGCGGCCGTACTGCCCGGAGTCGAGGTCGATGGCGAACGCGTGCTCACCTATCGCCAGGCGATTGTGCAAAAAGACATGCCGCGGTCGCTTGTAATCGTGGGGGCCGGGCCCATCGGCATGGAATTTGCTTTTATTTATCGCAGTTATGGCACGGAAGTGACCGTGGTAGAAATGTTGCCCCATGTCCTGCCCAACGAAGATGAGGAAATTGCCGCCGTTGTGGACAAGGCTTTCCGTAAACAAGGTGTTGCCTTGCGCCCTCACACCCGCACCGAGAAGATTACGGTGCAGGCGGATGGCGTAGAAATCGCCTTAAAGGATGTCGATTCCGGGAACGAAGAAACCGTGCAGGCGGAGCAGGTGCTGATTGCCATTGGCATCCGTCCCAATAGCGAAGGCATCGGCCTGGAGGAGGTGGGGGTGGAGACGCAGCGCGGTTGGGTGCCCGTCAACAGTGTGATGCAGACCAATATCCCCCACATTTTTGCCATTGGCGATCTCACGGGCAGGCTGCCCCTGGCGCACGTGGCCAGTGCCCAGGGCATCGTGGCCGCCGAAACCATCGCCGGCGTCGAAACCGTGCCCATCGAATCGTATGATAATATGCCGCGCTGCACTTACTGCACCCCGCAAGTGGCCAGTCTGGGCCTGACCGAAGCCCAGGTCCAGGCGCAGGGACTCGAATACAAAGTGGGGAAATTCCCCTTCCAGGCCAGTGGCAAAGCGCTGGGATTAGGCGAACGCGAGGGCTTTGTCAAGCTGGTGGTCGATGCCCGCTATGGCGAAATCCTGGGCGTACACATGGTTGGCCCCGAAGTGACCGAACTGTTGCCCGAGCTCAGCCTGGCCCGCATGATGGAACTGACCCCGGCCGAGATCGCCCGCAATGTACACGCCCATCCCACGCTCTCCGAAACTATCATGGAAGCTGCCCATGCCGTTCAGGGACATGCTATCCATTCCTGACAAGCCCTTAAACAGCCCCATGGCAAAATCTCCTCCCATCGAACTCGATCCGCAGCCCCCACGCCACGACTGGCACAAAGAACAACTGACGCGCGGCCGCCGCCCCGACTGGCTGCGCGTGCAGATGTCGCACAGCCCCACCTTCAATCAGGTGCATGGCCTGGTGCACACACAATCGTTGCACACGGTGTGCGAGGAAGCGGGCTGCCCGAATATGGGCGAATGTTGGGGCCGGGGCACGGCTACGTTTCTGCTGTTGGGCGATACCTGCACCCGTTCCTGCGGTTTTTGCAAGATCAAAACCGGCCGCCCGCAGAAAGTGGATGTGCTGGAACCCCTGCGCGTGGCCCGTTCGGTGCAGGAGATGCAATTACGCCATGCCGTGCTGACATCGGTGAACCGTGATGAGCTGCCGGATGGAGGCGCCTTCATTTTTGCCGCCACCCTCCGCAAAATCCACGAATTCGTGCCCGGCTGTACGGTCGAAGTCTTGATCCCCGACTTTATGGGCAGCGCCGAAGCCCTGGCGACGGTGATGCGCGAGCAGCCGGAAATCCTGAATCACAACACCGAGACCGTGCCGCGTTTGTATCGTCGCGTGCGTCCTCAGGCCAAATATCCGCGCACGCTGGAAGTATTGCGGCGTGCCAAGGAGATGGATGCCGGGGTGTTGACCAAATCCGGGATCATGGTGGGGTTGGGAGAACGCTGGGCAGAAATCGTGCAGCTAATGCAGGATCTACGGGCTATCGACGTGGACATCCTCACGATTGGCCAATATCTGCAACCCAGCCGTTATCATCTCCCCATCGAACGCTATTACACGCCGGATGAATTTGCCGAACTACGGCGCATCGGCGAAGCGCTGGGCTTCCGCTGGGTAGAATCGGCCCCGCTGGTGCGATCCTCGTATCATGCGGATGGTCAGGCGCGCCTGGCCCCGCGTCAGCCCGCATCTGTGCCCGTCTGAATTTGACAGATGTCGCGACATTGATTAGCATTCTCCTATTATTTTTTAGATAGCTCTCGCAAAGAGACAAAGAAGAAGCGGAATCTTTGCGTTCTTGGCGCCCCTTCGACCATGCTCAGGACATGCTTTGCGAGATGTCTTCGCCGTTGTGCGATGAGCGAAAGCCGAAGGCAACTTTGTCTCATGACAATTGACATCACCTCCTTTCGATGCTGTTGACGCCCAACAACTGCATCACAAGAGGACGGACCGGATCACATCACGAGATGTCGTTTCAGTCCGTCCTCTTTGTATGGTGCGGGTGTGGCTGCTTCTGCCCCAGATCAGGTGATCATTTTGGTCGCTTCCGCCAGATCGAGCCGGTTGATATGGCGAATGGCGGGAATGGCTGAAAGCACCATGGTCAAAAGAATGACGAAGGCGGTGAGGGCAAAGGTGGCCGGTTTGATGTAGGGCACAAAGATAAACAGCTCGGAATCAAAGGTGGCAACAAAGCGCACATTGGCCCACCAGCCTATCGCCAAACCGGGGATCAGGGTCACCAGCCACATGAGCACGATTTCCAGTTGCACAAGGCGGGCGATATGCCCACCGCCGGTGCCGATGGCGCGCATGGTGGCAAATTCTCGCTGACGTTCCAGGACGTTGATGGTCATGGCATTAAAGAGCAGGGCAAAGGCCATGACGAAGGCGAAGATGAAGATGACGGCCACAAAGGCATAGAACAAGCCCATCATCCCCTGCCAGTCTTTTTCCACGTCTTGTTTGATCTGCACACTGGCCACGCCTGGCACATGATACAGCGCCTGCTTCGCGTCTTTGACCTTCATCGCATCCAGCGTGAGATACAGACTGTTGAGCACCGGCACCGGCAGGCCGCTCATCTTTTGGATGGTATCGTAGGCAGCGTATACAACCCCGCCGCTCATCTCATCAGTGGCAGCACTATAGGTGAAATCGTGATCACCCAGGGGACTTTTGACTGTGAGTGTATCGCCGGGGCTCAGATTCAGTTTCTTAGCCAGATAAGTGGTCAGCACCAGTTGATCGTCCTGCAGGGCACTGGCGGGCGTGACGCCGGCCGGGAGTTGCAACACATGCAGATTGGAATCGGAGGGCAACGCCACCAGCAGGGCGTTTTCCTCTTTATCACCTGCATGCAGTCGCACAGGGAGTTGCAAGGTGGCCTCGACCTCTTTCACACCAGCGATGGCCTTTACCTGCGTCAGCACTGACTCCGGCTGGGGAGCGTTGAAGAGCACGAGACCGTCCCAGCGTTCGATAGTCTGAAAATTGCGGGAAAGCATGTAGTTCATGGAATCCATCATCCCCAACCCCACCAGTAGGAGTACAAAGCTGAGGATGATGCCCAGGGCGGTGGTGAGGCTGCGGCGGGGCATGCGAAAAACATCACGCAGGGGCATCCGTACTCCCAGCGGCACCCGGATCCAACGTTCGATCACCGAGATGCGACCGTTGGCGAGGGCGGTGGAGGGATCGACGCGCATGGCTGAGGCCGGCGCCATGCGTGCCGAGGCCAACGCCGGGCTGATGCCGGCCAATACGGCAAAGATCAGGCTCATGATCACGCCCGTCAGGATCAGGTCGGGATAGATTTTGCTCTGAACCAGGGGAATCCCCAGCTCGGTCGCATAGGCGCTGGTGGTCGCATGAGCCAACGGCAGGCCCAGAGCAATCCCCAATAACGAGCCGGCAAGGGCAATCAGCAGCGTAAACGCCAGAAAATGAATCATCACCGTGCGGTCACTATACCCCAGGGCCTTCATCAGGCCGATCTGGGGGCGTTGTGACCAGATGAGCCGACTGAGCATGGCATACATGGCCATGGCCGCCACGAACATCATAAGAAAGGCCATCACATTGGCGCTTTCCCGAAATCCATCCAAATCGATCTGCAAGGCTGCCTGCGAAGGAACTTCTTCACTGGTCAGGATTTCGCTGAGGCCATAGGGCTGTAGGATGCCTTTGACCTTGTCGATCACTGACGCCCGATCACTCCCCTTGGCCACAAGGAGGTTCAGATTATTGATTTGCCCCTCGGCGCCGACCATTTTCTGCAGCTCGGGGAGCGAGACGAAGAGCACGGCAAAAGTGCGGGGCGAGGGCATTATATCCTGCTTGCTGGCACTGACCACCAGATATTCGGGGCTGGATGCGATGCCCACAATCGTCAGGGGTGTTTTGTGGCCATTGATGATGGGTGTGACCTGATCGCCCACCTGCAAGCCGTAATACTTGGCAAAATGCGCTTCCACCACCGCGGCTCGGGTGTCATCGGGGCTAAGAAAGCGTCCGGCACTGAGATGTACAGCGTTCACGTCCGGCATGTGCTGGGGTGATACACCGATCAGCCGGGAGCGGATGGGTTCGTTGTCGGGCAGTATGTAACCGCTATCCACCACCAGGCGCCCGGTGACCGCACTGACATCGGGCAGGGCGACGATATCATCCACCACGGTTGCTGGCGCTGCCTGCACCGTGAAGCTGACATCGGCGAAATGGAGTTGGTCGTAGGTGTGTTGATACGAAGTCGATAGATCACGATAGGCACCGGCCATGGCGATCAGGCTGGCGACGCCCAGGGCGACAATGATTACCAAGGCGATGCTTTGCGCTTTTGCGGCCCGGAGATCCCGTATAGTTTTACGCCAAAGGATATTCATCATGCACCTCACCAGCTCAGTTCCGAAACAGGGGCGGGATGGACGTTTTCGCTGATGTCGGCAATGCTGCCATTATGCAGACGCACCACCCGGTCGGCCATACGAGCGATGACGCTGTTGTGCGTCACCAGCACCACGGTCGTGTTTCGTTGATGATTCAGGTCCCGCATCACCTGTAACACCCGCTGGCCGGTTTCCACATCCAGGTTGCCGGTGGGCTCGTCGCAGAGGATGACCGGAGGCTGATTGGCCAGTGCCCGGGCAATCGCCACGCGTTGTTGTTCGCCCCCGGAAAGCTGGGAGGGAAAATGATCGCCGCGGTCGTTCAGCCCCACCATTTGCAGCAAGTCCCTGGCCTTGTCCTGCAGGCGTTTGCCATCTTTTTCCACCAATGCCAGGGCGAATTCGACATTCTCGCTGGCTGTAAGCGTGGGGATGAGATTAAAAAACTGAAACACGAAGCCCATCTTCTGGCGACGATACTGTGTCAATTTCTTGCTGTTGTAGCCCGTGATGTCGTCACCTGCAACCAAGATATGACCTGCTGTGGGACGATCCAGGCCGCCGATCACGTTAAGGGTCGTGGTTTTACCAGAGCCCGACGGGCCCAACAGCACGATAAGCTCCCCCGCGGCGATATCCAGGTTCAGGTCACGCAGGGCACGGACGGTGACATCCCCCATCTGATACTCTTTGTTGACATGTTGCATTTGAATAATGGTTTCTGTGGACATAGTTTTGCCTCAAAATGAAGAAAGGTCATGAAGAGAATGATATTAAATACCTTGCATCACATGGAGTAAGGTGTTTTCAACTTGCTGACCCCAGCCTTCATCGCTGAGCCCCAACGCCGCCAGAAGAATAGTCCCTTCCACAGCCGCAGTCATCGTGAAGGCCGCCTGAACCGCATCATCCGTGTGGAAAATCCCGGCATCCCGGCCCTCGTCGATGACTGCGCTCAGAAGCTCGATGTACTCCCTATAGTAGCGTCGCAGGTACTGCTGGACGCTGCCATGCCGCATCGCCACCGCATAAAACTCAGCCATCAGCGGTTGCCAGCGCTGCATGGCTTGCACATCGATGGCCAGTCGCTGCACAACTCGCTGTAGTTTTTCATCTGCAGGAATGTCCATCGCCTTGATCTGCCGGAGCTCCCCCAACCCGCCCTGAAACAGGCGATACAGGACGGCAGAAATAATGTCATCTTTGCTCTTAAAATGCCAGTACAGACTGCCCTTGCTCACGCCCGCTTCGGCAGCGATATCATCCATGCGCGCCTTGCTGAAGCCCAAATGGACAAAGACCTCCATGGCAGCATCCAGAATTTGCGTTTGTCGTGTCTGTTTCGATTCTTTACGTGCGGCCATGATGAGCTCCTTAACTAAACTGACTGGTCAGTCTATTTATAACACCGCAGCCATCTCACTGTCAAATTGCCGGGGGAGGGGGGGCCCCAGGAATTTGGTCGTAAGGTTGGAGGTGGTGCTGCGGCGCATCACGGATGCGCCGAGCGCTTCCTTTTTTCGTGTGTTGGCCGCATCCATGATGCGACCAACATACGCCACCAAAAACAGGGGACGCACCCGGGGAGGGATGTTATCACCCAGTGCGTCGCATCTTTGGAACATAGCCGGTCTCCCTTTCTACCACTTGGCCACACAAGCAAACAAGCTCCAACGCCGTGGCATTGGAGCTTGTGAACGAAACGGAAAACCAGAAAAATCAGGAGTGAGCAGGCTGCCCACATTTGCCGCAGAAACGATCCCCGGGCACCAACGCCGCCCCACACTGTGTACAAAATCCAGCCGCGGCGCGGATAGGGGTGTCGGCGCGGGGTGTGGAGCGCTTGAGTTCCTGCGGTTCATGGCGCCGTTCGGCCACCCTTTTTTCAATACGGGCGTCCAGCTCGGGGGTGATCAGCGTTGCTTCCAGTTGATCGATGCGACGTAGCACATCCGCTGCCTGATGCTTGAGGCGGGAACTTTGTTGCTCGTAATCTTCGGTCGACAGTTTGCCTATTTCCAGATCGAACTTGGCATCACGCAACGCCTGATAGAGGGCATCGCGGCGGGCGTATAGCTCGGCGAGTTTCGGATCCATGCCTTCGGCCATAGCTTGCAGGGGACGTCGGCGCAGGAAGGGGGCAAAGATGGCGGCGCCGGCGACGAAAACGAGGAGGATAGCGATTAGAATCCACATAGTGTTTGATAATGGAGTAGCAGAGTGGGGTCAGGATACTGGTTGGGCGGCAGCCGCCACACGTACTCGACGCGTGGCAGATTTGGGGATGGGCCACACGGCAAACAGGGTGCCGAAAATCATCACCAGCCCCCCGATCCACATCCACAACATGAGAGGATTGACAAAAATCTCGAAAGCGCCCAAATTACCGTCTGCTTCCCAACCGTTGAACACGACATACACATCTTCGTACAGATTGGTGTGCAGGCCCACTTCGGTGGTGGGGCCCATGTCGCGCCCGGAAATGCCCGAGTAGAAATTCATGCGGGGACGCAACGTTCCGATCAACGTATCGCCTTTTTGTACCAGCACGTTGGCGATGGCAGCATCATGGTTGGAGAGCTTTTCCTGTTCGAGCCCGGTATAGGTGAAGGTATAACCAGCCAGTTCGACGGATTCATTCAGGGGGATGCTGGTTTTGAGATTTGACTGGAAGATGGTGGCGCCGACAACGGCGACCGTGATCATGACAACGCCCAGATGCACCATGTAGCCTCCATAGCGCCGCTGATTTCGACCCATCACCCGCAGCAGGGCCAGGGGCCAGACTTCGCCCGTCGCTTTGCGCCGCGCCCGGGCGCCGCGGAAATACTCCCAGAGAATGGTGCCCAGCACCAGACCGGTCAATCCCCAGGCCAGGATCGGCAGCCAGTTGTGCGTGACGAACATAAACAACACCACCATCACGAACAAGGCCATGGCCAGCGGAGGCGCCAGGCTTTTGCGCAACATGTCGGTGGAACTACGGCGCCATCCCAACAGAGGGCCAATGCCCATCAGCAACAAAATACCCAGGAAAATGGGGCCATCGACTTTGTTGAAATAAGGAGCACTCACAGCGATTTTCGTGTTGGTGAGGGCTTCGGACACGATGGGGAAGATCGTGCCAAACAGCGTCACAAAGGCCGCTACGATAAACAGCACGTTCACATACAAGAAGGCCGACTCGCGGCTGAGCATCGAATCCAGCTCGGACTCAGATTGTAACAGGGGCAAGCGTTGCCACAGCAGATACATAAACACGGCAAAGCTCAGGATGATAAAGCTGAGAAACATGGGGCCAACATTAGACAGGGCAAAGGCGTGCACCGAATCGATGATGCCACTGCGGGTAATAAAGGTGCCGATAATCACCAGCCAGAAGCCGATAAAGGCCAGGGAGACATTCCACACCTTGAGCATCCCCCGTTGTTGCTGGATCATGATGCTGTGCAGGAACGCCGTTGCCGTCAGCCAGGGGATCAGCGAGGCGTTTTCGACCGGGTCCCAGGCCCAGAAACCGCCCCATCCTAATTCCACATAAGCCCACTGGCTGCCCATCAGGATACCGGCGGTCAAAAACATCCAGGGGATGAGATTCCAAACCCGGACGTCCTTCGCCCAGCGATTATCCAGATCTCCCGACATCAGGCCGGAGACAGCGTACACCATCGGCAGGGTAAGGCCCACATAGCCCAGATACAAGAAAACCGGGTGGAAGACCATCCAGTAATTTTGCAGCAAAGGGCTGAGCCCGGAGCCATCGGCGGGGATGAACAACGATGCCCCGCCGGGCCGGAACAACGCTGCCTGGGTGGTGCCGTCGGCCAGCACCCACAGCCGCTCGAAAGGATTGGCAGCCACGAGTACGACCAACAGGAAAAAGACGTGCACAGCCAACAACGTGGCCACGATGTAGGGCCGCCGACGTTGTTGGCGGCGCCATTCCACCAGCAGGAAGATAACGCTATAAAGCGAAAGGATGAACACCCAAAACAGCAACGAGCCTGCCTGTCCCCCCCACAACGCCGAAAAACGATAGAAAAGAGGTAGGCTGCGCTCACTGTGACTGGCTACAAACTCGATGGAAAAATTGTTGGTCACGAACAGATACCACAAGGCTGATGTGGCAACGACGACGAGGCCCGCCACCGCATACAAAGAGTTGCGGCCACTGATGATCAGAACCTGATCCCGGCGCCGTCCGCCCACCAAGCTGACGACAAAGCCATACAGTGCCACGATAAACGCCAGCACCAGGGCTATGTATCCTAAATCGGCCATAAAAACACCGTCCTTAAGGGGTGATTGCTAACAGTTCCTGAATGCGCTGATCGAGTGCCGCAGCCGAAATGGGCCCGACATGAAAACCGTGCAGCTTGCCTTCAGCATCGATGAAAAAGGTTTCGGGGACGCCCTGCACATGATAAGCCGTATAAATACGGCTCCCCATATCCGGGCCATAGGGATAGGTGACATCAAACTCTTCCATGTAGGCGCGTGCGTTCACTTCCTGGTCGAGATAGGCGATGCCAAGAAACATAACCCGATCTTGATACTTACGCCAGGCAGCTTCCAAAATCGGTTGCTCTTCCCGGCAACTCAGACACCAACTGGCCCAGAAATTGACCACCACGGGTTTCCCGCGGTACGCGGCCAGGCTGATGGGATCTCCGTCATACGTTTTCAGCTCGATGGCAGGGGCCTTACCACTTTCGGGACGCCTGGTGGGAGGATTGAGCACCCCCCAATAGAAAACAGCCACCAGAATAATACCGACGAAAGCAATCGCGCTCACCATCAGTCTGCCCTGGCCAGATCGTCGTTCGGGGGGAGTTTCAGGGTTCATGGATTCGTTCATAGGTCCTCTATTTCGCGCTCCACCTGGGATAAATACGAGTCTTCATCCGGGGGGGCATCGGCTCCCGGGGCCACATCCACCTGTGACTGCACACGACGGCTCCAACTACGCGTCATCCAGCCCGCAAACAACAGGCCTCCTGCTGCCAACAAGACGGGAATAATCCACGCCAACCAGTTGATGCCCTGGCGGGGGGGCTCTCCCAGAACCACCGGCCCGTAGAATTCGATAAACTGCTGTTTGATTTCTTCCTTGCTCTTGCCTGCCGCCAACTCCTCATCAATCAGATCACGCATCTGCTGACAAACCTTCTGCTCACAGACGTCGAGACGGATTCCCTGGCAGATAGGACACCAGAGTTCCTTCTGCAATTCGGTCGCGGGATCACCGTCTTGCGCCAATACCGGCATGGCCACGAGCAGCAAAAAGAAGAAAGCCAATAAAAATCGTTTCGATAGCATAGGGGTTGCTCAACCTGGATGGAGAATCAATTATTGTAGTATTGCGATTATAGCACAGCGACACTGTGCGCTACATGCGTTCGATCATAGCAAGGATTAAGGTTTGATTAACAGAAACAGCCCAATCTGAAACTGCGACTAAAGCGCTTTCTGCCGGCGCCTCGCCAAAACACCTAAAATAACCAGTGTCAGCACCAAAAAGAAGGCTGAAACAGCACACAACAACGGCCAGAAAAAGGCCGCCAGCCCTCGGCTTTTGACCTGCCAGTGATCGATCCATAGCGCATCCTGAGCCGTAATGCGCACGGTGCTGACACCACCGGCAGTGCTGATCTTCAAGGCGCTGCCTGGCTGCACCCGACGTTCCTGCGGGGCAGCCGCATCGACAGCCACCTCGACCGTGCTGGCAGGGGCGTCGGCAGGGAGCCACACCCACAGCGAAGCGCCCGCCACGCGAACCTGCAACGACTCGCCCGCCGCTAACACCCCCATCATCCCCAACGTGGCCGTAGAGTGCGGTTGTATGGAATAAGCATCACTTTGGATCGCCCAGTGGTCGGGGGGATGGGCCCCGGCTGACATCAGTGGCTGCGCGTTCACGGCAGTGGCGTAAGTCTTGATAGCCTCGTACACGGGCAAGGGTGTGAAATCGGGTTCCACCAGACGGAAGTAGTATTCGGGCTTGTTCTCCAGCCGCCAGCTTTCATCCGGGCGTTTGAAATACCAGGTGTTGGCCACGCCCAGCCACGGCCAGTCGTGTTGGATTCGCTCGTAGGCCCTTTGCAAATAGCGCCCTTGTTGCTCCTCACTCACCTGACCGAAGCGTTTGTCGGGCACGTCATCCGGCACCGCATTCCAGTTCATCTCGCTGATCCAGATCGCCTTGTGAGCGTCGCCGTTGGCTACCATCAGATCGCGCATGAATAACGGGCGGGCGAAATTGAGCACGCGCGGGTTCATACGCCGGTCGCTCGGGCCCGACCACAGCCCATAGCCCTGCATGGCGACGATATCAAAACAGTCGCTGGCACCGGCGTCATACATCCGCTGCAGGTAGATCAGATCATTGAGGGCATTCCGCGGTGGGGCCGCCGCGGGTTGCAGAACAATCGTCGAAGCCAACGCGCCGTTGATGATCACCACATCGGGATCCGCTGCCCGCGCTGCCGCCGCCCCCGCGCACAGCAGGCGTGTGTAATCTTCCGGGCTGATGGTGTAATTGCCCCATTCGGGGTAGATATTGGGCTCGTTCCACAGTTGATAATAGCGGATGCGGCCCCGGTAGCGCTGCACCAACACCGACACAAAGTCGGCGAAGTCCTGCACCTTGTCGGGGGGCGCGTAGGCGCCCACATCATTCCCCTGCTGCCGGGTCCAAGCGGGCGGATTACTCACCCGTACAATCAACTGCATGCCATACTTATCCGCCAGATCGACGATGTTATCGTACTTGATCCAGGCCGAGCGATACGGATCATGCCGCCGATCTTCAAAATCACCTTTGCCATGGATTTCGATATCTTCCCACACAAATTCCTGGCGCAACCACTTGAATCCAGCCTGCGCGGCCATCTGCACCACACGCTCACGGACAGCCGGGTCGGGCTCCTGCTCCAAAAAGACGTTGACGCCAAAGGGATTGACGCCACTATAAGCGGCTGGCTCATCCGCTGCCAGATGCAAAGGCGGGCGTAATAGGTCGGCACTGATGTCCGTCAGGCCCTTGATCTGAGCGGAAAGCTGTTCTTCGCCCGTAAGATTGTACAGGGCTCCTGTACGCCATCCCAGCCCCACCAGCAGCAGACAACCGAGGACGGGTATGGGAATGAACAGGATGACAGCCAGTTTGCGCAGAAAGTGGGGATTGAACATAGCGAGGAAGCCGAGCGTGGGGGCTCGGCTTCATGGGTAGGGCAAGTGGGTCAGCTAGTTTTTGTAGAAAGTGATGCCGGTACACTGCACGCTTTCGCCGATAGTCTTGGTCCATTTTTGCGAAAGCGGCGTGAGATCGCCAAAGCCACTGGAAATACCGCCGAGGGGAACATCGGCGGGACAGGATACGACGAAAATCTCCACGGGTGTGCCGGCGGGAGCAGGGCCGCCAAACGGCGAAAAGCCCCAGACGCCGTCACCGACGCCGTCACAACCGGAGCACTTGAGTTTGCGGGGGCCATAATACGAAACCAGCACACAAACGCCATTCACAGGATTGTTGTTCTTATCGCGCACAAAGCCATTGAAGTATGTCTGGCCGATGTTGGGCTCACAGACATCGCTCTTGCCCAGGGTGAACGGGAACGTGGGTGCGGGGATCGCCGTAGGAGCCGGGGTGGGCGTGGGCGGCCGCGGGGTGGCGGTGGGCGGCGGCGCCGGAATACTGGCCACCACCTGCACCAGATCGAGCTGGCCTTCTTTATTAACCAGACGGTCGATAATCCAGCCTGCCTGGCCGTTAAAGTCGATCTGCCACCAATCGCCGGCAGGGTTTTTACCGGTGATGTTGAACTTCTTGCCCTTGCTGGCGCGGCCGGCAATAGCGTAGTTGACGCCCGGGCCCCGGCGCACATTCACCGTATCGCGGTTGATGATCACGGCCGGCGGCACAGGTGTGGGCGTGGGCGGCACAGGTGTAGGCGTGGGTGGTTCCGGAGTGGGGGTATCGGTGGGGACGGTGGTGGGAGTGTCGGTGGGCAAGGCCACCGATTCGCTGCCCGCCCCGGTGTTGTTTTGATTAATGTCCGCATCAAAAAGCTGGGCGTTGGCCACCTGCCCGGCGGGGGTAGGCGTGAAGGTGGGGTGCGGTGTGTAAGTGGCAGTGGGCTCTGGTGCTTGCTGTTTGCTTAGCGCACTGCAGGCAGTCAGACTCAGAAGCAGCAAAAGGATCGCTGCCAGTACAGGCCATTTGGGTTTGAGAATCATATGGTAGGGTCCTCTTTTATCCCTTGATGGGAGGTTTGGCGTCGGGTTTAGGGGCATCGCCTCGTCTTGGACGCCGAGGGATTATAGCATAATTATCGGCAAAAGGGGGAAAAGATGGGACTTCGCAAAAGCACGCAGGCGAGCCACCCCCCGGCCTCCTATCATTCCCACCTAAGGTGCTTGTGCTTTCACGAGGCCTTGCAAGACCTGATCGAGCTGCCGGGCTGCATGTTGCCAGGTGTAATGCTGTTGCACCCGTTTACGCAGTAATCGGGCCTGTTGACGCTGCTCCGTGAGCTGATCGAGGCTGAGGCGGATGGCCTGGGCCAGGGCCGGCGCCGTGGCCTGAGCAGCATATAAGCCGTTGTCCCCCAGGTATTGACGGTGAACAGGGGTATCGGTAGCCACGACAGGCAGGGCCATGCTCATGTAGGGCAGCAGCTTGCCACTGCCTTCGGTCGCCGAAAGTTTGGGGGCAATAGCCACATCGCCGAGGGCCAGATAGCGGGGAGTCGAGCTGTAGGGGATGGCGCCGGTGAAACGCACTCTCTCCCCAACGCCCAACTGCTGTGCCAACCGCCGGTAATGCTCTACCCGCGGGAAGCCCATCATCAGCAATTGAGCGCCGGTTGGCGCCAGGGCGGGGTCGGCCATGGCCTGCAACAGCATGTCGACACCCTGATACGGGGCCAGCAAGCCCAAATACACGAGCACGGGCCGCCGCGCCTCCAGCCCCAGGTCTGCCATGAGGGCCGAGTCAGGGGGACGGGGTCGGAAGCGTTCGGGATCGACGCTGTCGGGCAGGAGATGCAGGCGTTGGGGCGAAATGCCGCGCTGCCGCAGAAGGTCGCCGGTCGTTTGGGACGAGGGAAACAGGGCCTGGGGCTGGTGTTCGATCCAAACTTCCAGGCGCTGTAGCCACGGCAGCAGGGGCGACTGTGCGGCGATGAAGCGATGATCCAGCATTTCGGCGCTGAGAGAGCCCTGGTAGTCGAAAAGGAGGGGGATATGCAGGGCCCGGCTGATCTGCCACCCCAGCAGGGCGCCTTCGTGCAAAAAAGCGTAGATGGCCTGCGGCCGCAGACGCAGGGCCGCCGCCCAGACGGTGGGCAAAAGGAGGGCGTCAAGCAGGAGCTTGCGCCAAGATGAACCCACGGGCATTGTGCGGGCTCCGGGCAGGGGAACGCGCCTGGTGGGAATGGTGGGGATGTCGCGCCCGGCGGGATAGGTGAGCAATTGCAGGCGATGGCCCAGGGTTTGCAATCCCTGCAGGTGCCCGCAAATACGCACATGGCAGCCGTAATCGGCAAAAAATCCGGTGGGAGCAATGGCCAGGATGCGCATGGTGGTTTTATAAACAAAAAGCCCGCGAGCGGGCGATTCTGAAAGGCTGGGAGATGTAGAGGAAGGAGGAGCTGTCTGCTACAGCGGTTCCTGAATCAATTTGTCGTACAGATCGGCCAGTTCTTCTTCGGAATAAAAGTGGATCACAATGCGACCACCCTTGCGAGAACGGAAGAGATTGACTTTGGTGCCCAGGTGGGCGCGCAGACGGCCTTCCAGGGCCTTGCTTTCCGGCGAATGTGAGACGTTATCGTCTTCATTCTCTTTGGCGGGCGCAGGGGGCGTGTTCAGGCGTCGCACCAATTCTTCGGTCTGGCGCACCGACAAACCCCGGTTGATGACCAGTTTGGTGGCTTCGACCATGGTCTGCTCGTCCCCCAACCCCAGGATGGCGCGAGCATGCCCTTCCCGGATTTGACCTTCGATGAGGGCATTTTTCACTGCGGTAGGCAGGCGCAGCAGGCGCACGATATTGGCGACGGCGGTGCGGCTTTTGCCCACGCGTTCGGCCACCAGCTCTTGCGTGAAGCCGAAATCCTCTATCAGGGTCTGGTAGGCGGTGGCTTCTTCCAGAGGATTGAGGTCGGAACGCTGGATGTTTTCGACCAGCGCCAGCTCCAACATGGCCTGGGGGCTGGCTTCTTTGATCACGACCGGAATTTCGGTCAGGCCGGCCAGCCGCGACGCCCGCCAGCGACGCTCACCGGCGATGATGATGTATGGGGTCACATCTTCGAGCGGGGCGGCGGTGACGATGATGGGCTGAATCAAACCATGTTCTTTGATCGAAGCCGCCAGTTCGGCCAGGGCCTCGGGGGCGATGGCCTGTCGCGGCTGGCGGGGATTGGGGCTGATATCACCCACTGACAGTATCCGCAACCCCGAGCTTTCGACTCCGGTCGCGTTCGGCTCAGGGAGCGTTTCGGGAATCAGGCTGGTCAAACCACGACCCAGACCTCGACGTTTCATGTGGATACTCCCTGGGGAACGGGTGCTGTATTTCGTGCGATCAGTTCTTGGGCCAGTTCATAATAGGCTTTGGCGCCTACGGAATTAGGGGCATAACTATTGATGGGCTCGCCATAGCTGGGGGCTTCGCCCAGGCGTATGTTGCGGGGAATGACGGTCTGAAAGACATCGTCGCCAAAGTAACCACGCACTTCTGTTGCCACCTGCTGGCTGAGCTTGAGCCGTTGATCGTGCATGGTGAGCAGCAAACCGGCGATGCGCAGATGTGGGTTCAATGCCTGTTTGACTTGCTCGACGGTGTTGATCAATTGGGACAAGCCCTCCATGGCCAGGAATTCGCACTGTACGGGGACGATGACGCCGTGGCTGGCTGCTGCCAGGGCATTGACCGTGATCAGGCCCAGGCTGGGCGGGTTGTCGATGAGAATGTAGTCGTAACGATGCAAGGTGGGGGTCAGGGCATCCCGCAGCAGATAAGCGCGACGAAAGGGGTCGCGAATGCTCTCCACGGCCTCGGTCTCCAGCGCCGCCAGCTCGTGCGAACTCGGCGCCAGGTCCAGGCGCATACGATTGGTGAGCGTGATGACGTCGGCGAGCGCCGCTTCGCCGCTGAATACATCGTACAACGATCGCGGTAATTGGCTGGGAACCAGACCCAGGCTGCTGGTAGCATTGGCCTGTGGGTCGATATCGACTATGAGCACGCGCTGACCGGCGGCCGCCAGATAGGCCCCCAGATTGACAGCGGTGGTCGTTTTGCCCACACCGCCCTTTTGATTCGCAATCGCGTAAACGTAGGTCATGGCAGAGGATGTTCCTGGATGTAGGCTTGAATTTGCTCGGCATCAGGGATACCGTCGGTGCCGATGCTCTCGATGCCCATGCTGGCCGTGGCATTGGCAAAATAGGCGGCCTGGATGGGATCGCGATGTTCGAAATAATGCACCAGAAAGGCGGCGGCAAAGGTGTCGCCGGCGCCGGTGGGATCGACTTCATGCGCGGGGCGGGAAGGAATTCTGTGCCGCTCGCCCTTGACATACAAAACACAGCCTTCGGCCGCCTTGGTGATGGCCACCACGGGAACTGTCTCGATAATGGTGGGTAAAATGCTCAGGTCACCGATCAGATCTTCGTCCGAAAAGATGATCACATCCAGATGAGGCAGGACGCGTCCGGCACTGTACCACGGCACCGCCACCACCTGTCCTTCGCTGTCCCACTCCCGCATCCACCCCTGCGGCGTGGCTGCCACCAACCCGCGGGCGCGGGTGGCGATGGTAGGATCGACTTCCTGTGTCAGTGGCGCCAATAAAACGATATCGGAATCGTACAATTGCGATGGCACATCATCGGCCAGGATGGGCCCGGCCACGGCGCGCAGACGCTGCGTGCGTACATTGTTGTGATAGACGTTGTGGAAGGTGGTTGTATGCTGCGAGGGCAGGGCCAGGACATCGACGTCTTTCAGCAATGGATGTTGTGCATCTTCGGGCCGGGAACGGGAGACTACAGTGACATCGGCTCCCAGTCGACGGGCGGTAATGCCAGCATAGCTGGCCGTACCCCCCAGGGTGTAACCGCCAGGGATAACATCGCGAGTCAGATTACCGATGATAGTGAAATGCACGGGGGGAAACTCCTCTCAGTGAATGGGGGAAACATCACGATTTTAGCACACCGACGGGACACAGGCCAAAGGACGTGTTGGCAGGCACGGTGAATTGGCGATTACGCAGCAAAAAAGTACAATAACGGCACATCTTCTTCTCTGTCGTGCTTCCGGCACCCCTTTTATGAACCAACGATTCCGTCCCCACGCCTTGATCCTGCTCCTTTTCGGCGCTTTCACCGTCATTGCCACCTGGCCGCTGTTGCCGCGCCTGGCCACCCATGTGCCCGGCACCGACACCTGGGCCTACGATGAGTACACTTTCATCTGGTCCATGTGGTGGTTCAAGCACAGCCTGATCGATCTGCAAAGCTCCCTCTTTTTCAGCCCCCACATCTTCTATCCCCTGGGCATGGAGCTTATCCTCTATTCCTATAATCTGATGGCAGCGATCGTGGCCCTACCGCTGGGGCTGGCCTTCTCATGGCCGGTCGCCTCCAATGTCATCCTGTTAGCGGGTACCATACTCTCTGGCTATGGCGCCTATTTGCTGGCCTGGTGGCTGATACGCACGTATTGGCGGGGCGCGCCGGCGGGACCATCGCCCAGCATTGTCCGCAGTGCCGCCCTGCTGGCAGGCGTGCTCTACGCCTTTGCCAGTTCCCGCGGCGTGTATCTGGCCCTGGGACATTACAATATCCAGAGCTGGTATTACTTACCCTTCTTCGTGTTGTATTTGCTGCGCCTGCAGCGACGTCCCACCTGGCACAATGTCTTTTTGGCCGGCCTGTTTGCCGCCCTGAATTTGCTGGTGGATATGCAATACGGCGTCTTCATGGCCTTCTTGGCGGCCTGTTTGCTTCTCACCCCGCCCCTGCGCGCTGCTCTCTTCCGGCGTCCGGTGCCCTGGCAACGGTGGGGAGCGTTGTTGGCTACGGGCGTCGTCGCCGTGCTCCTCACCCTGCCCTATTTTCTGGAAACCGTGCGTTCCATGCTGAATGCCAACTTCTTGCTGCAAGGCTGGGGCGATGCTCTCAAGCTCTCGGCGGATCTGATAGGCTGGTTCACCCCCACCGCCCTGCACCCTCTGATGCATGTAGACTGGGGGCAACGTTTGCGGGCCGTGCAGGAAGGAAGTGCTCCCTTCCGTGACATCAACACCGTATTTCTGGGCTATCTGACTCTGCTGCTGGCCGCGATAGGTGCCATCGCTCTGTGGAAACGGGCCCGCGGATGGATTTGGGCGGCGTTGCTCTCGGCCGTATTCACATTGGGGCCTCTGTTGCAGATTCGCGGCCGCCTCCTGTTTGATTTCGATGGGCTGGAAAGCTCGGTGCCCATGCCCTTCCTGTTGCTGCACTACCTCCCCTTTGTGCGCGGCAATCGCACTGCCAATCGCTGGAGCATTCCCCTATTGCTGGCCCTGGCCGTGCTGGTGGCATGGGGGGCCACCAAGCTGCTGGCATGGTTGCAGCGGCGCTGGCATTTTTCCGACCGGGCCCTGCAGGCAATCTCGGTCATCCTGGTGCTGGGCATTTTCGCCGAACACGCTTTCATGCCCCTGCCCCTGACGGATGCCCGCATCCCCCCGGCCATCGCCCAACTCGCGGCCCTGCCCGACGGTGCGGTATTGCAGATTCCTATGGGCTGGCGCAACAGTTTTGGCGTGCTGGGCACCGAACGCACCCAGGCCCAATACTACATGACAGCCCATCACAAACCCATTCTCTCCGGCAACACTTCCCGCAACCCCGCCATCAAATTCGACTATTTCCGCCGGTTGCCCCTGGTGACTGCCATCACCCGGGCTGAATTTGGCCACGAAATCACCGCAGAAATGTGGGCCACAGCCCAAGCGCAGGCCGACGATCTCATTACCTTGTGGGGTGTACGCTATCTCATGCTGCTGCCCCCGGTGCCCGGGCGCCTGCCCTATGCCGACACCTGGCAGGCCAGCCAGCAACTGGCGCTCGATCTGATCCCACACAGCGAGCAACCACTGATCGATGACGGAAACATCCGCATTTACGGGGTAGAGCCGGGGCCGCCTTTGCCCTTGCACCTCGACTTTGGCGGGCAAAATACCGACGCCTGGCGAGGCGCCGGCTGGAGCCAGGATGAGCCAGATGTGGGGGGAGCATCGGGTATTTGGGCGAACAAGCAACAGGCGCAGCTCCTGTTCCGCAGCAACGATAACAGCTCGCGGTGGCTCTCCTTCCGCGCCATGCCTTTTGACTGGCCCGGCGCCCCGGCCCAAAAGCTGACGCTTTCGCTCAACGGTAAAAACATCCTGGAAACGGAAATGGCGGCCGATTGGCAGGAGTACGAGGTGGAAGTACAGCCACAGCCCGGCATCAACCGGCTGCTGTTCTCGTTCGACCACACTCAAAGCCCCCGCGCCGTACTGGCCCAGGCTATGATCGGTCAGACGGGCGTGCAAGCTCCGCTAAACATCGAGGTACACAGCTTTGATCAGGCGTTTATCACCCTGTTCGTGGCCGATGGCAGCCAAATACCCGCCTCGTTTGGCCGCCGGGGCTACAATGTCACCGTACTCGATGCCGGCAGCGGCGCCATTCTGGACGAACAGGGCTTTGACACCGTGGCCAATACCTACGAAGTGCAACGCCTGGTGGATTATCTGAATCGCCTGCCCCCCGGCCGCCTCGTCATCCTGGCCACCCAGGCAGGCGCCGGTGACATCATTTCGCCGGAATTGATCACCGCCTTACAACGGTTGGGCTCCGGGCTCACAAGCCCAGACGAGCTGGCCGGACAGGCTCATGCCCTGGTGGGGATCGTGGCAGCAGCAGCGCCTGCACCCGACACGTTATCGGGTCCCGGACAGGGGACTGCGGCCGAGGTAGTGCTTCCCGACAACGCCTTTTTGCGCATCAGCGGCGATTTTCGGCGT
>JAADGC010000155.1 GCA_013152585.1 Chloroflexota bacterium | reverse complement strand
GCAGTCAATCCAGAGTTAGAGGAACAAGCATTGGCTGACCTCTTGGCCTTTTATCCCTAAGTGCAAACACAGAAGTGTAGTCGGATTCGAAAACACAATGTGTCACCCTGAACGGGTCGAATGCACAACTGACATGAACACGAAACGCCAGTGAAGGGTCTAACGCTTAATAAATCGTTAGATTCTTCGCTGGAATTGGCACCGTAATGGGTTTTCGTATTGATATTCGTATCCATTTGCTGTGTGTCGACTTCAAAAAGTCGCCCAGAAAGACAGTTTAAGGGTGTATTTGTTTGTACCTGAACAGTTCATTTTTAGCCCACAGGGCCAGAAACACTTAACGCGGTGGTGCAGAGGTGCTAAGAGTTCTTTCTTCTTTGGCTCCCCACGTCCTTGCGTTAAAGTCTTCGAGCTCCCGGCTTGTCCGGATTAGGGGGCGCTTTTACTCAGATTGGTACTTGACAACCTTCTTATTTCCCTGTATACTGCAATTACTTTATTCACTAAAGGAAGTAAGTTCGTGAGCCGAAGCACCCCACGTGGCAACCGCGTCCTCATGCGTGCCATCAATCGCGCCGCCGTCCTCAATACCATCCGGGCCAACGATGGCATCTCGCGCACCGAAGTGGCGCGGGTGACGGGGCTCAGCCCCGCTACGGTCACGGCCATCACCGCCGAGCTGATCGAGGATGGGCTGATTTTCGAAAAGGAGCCGGGGGCGGGCGACGACCGATTCTGCTGGCGCTCAATCCCAACGGCGGTTATGTCGTCGGCGTTAAGCTCACCGAGGAACATGTCTTCGGCGCCCTTACCGATCTGGAAGCGACGGTGCTGGCGAAGCAAACGGGGTATCTCGAAAACCAGCGTCTGGACACAGCCATTGATGCCATTGTCGCCGTCGTCAATTCCCTGGTCGAGAAAGCAGGAATTGCTCGGGACAAGTTGCTGGGCCTGGGTGTGGGTCTGGCCGGTATCGTCGATGCCCGCGAAGGCACCTTGCGCCATTCGCCCATCTTCGGCTGGCGAGATGTGCCCCTGGCCGGGCTGCTGATCTCACACCTGCATGTGCCGGTTTACATCGATAATGACGTCAATACCCTCACTTTGACGGAACAATTGTTTGGTGTAGGCCAGGGAATCGACGATTTTCTCACCATTACCATCGGTCGCGGCGTGGGCATGGGCATCGTGGTCAACGGGCAGCTTTATCGGGGACGGCATGGAGGCGCCGGCGAAATCGGCCACACGGTGATCGATCCCGATGGGCCGCAATGCGAGTGTGGCAACCGCGGCTGCCTCGAAACTTATGTCAGCGATCCTCATTTGCTACGCATGGCGCACGAGGCTTTTGCGCGCGGCGAGATGCCCACCGATGTGACGGAAGTGGACGAGTTGCTGGCCCTGGCCCGCGCCGGAAACCCCGCCGCTCTCGCCATTTACGCCCAGGTCGGCGAGACCCTGGGCCGTACCATCGCCAACCTCATCAACACCCTCAATCCCATGGAGATCATCATCAGCGGCGAGGGGATGCGCGCCGCTGATTTCCTCGAAGAGACACTGCGGGCCACGGTCGCTCGCCATGTCATGACCGGCCTTAGCGGCAATATCGAGATCCGTATCGACTTTATGAGTGACGATGCCTGGGCACGCGGTGCTGCCAGTCTCGTCCTGCAGGAGCTCTTCAAAACACCTCTCTACCGTTCGGAATTGACCCCCGCTATTTCCTCAATTCCCTGACATCGTTCTCTTTTTTTACCCCAAACATTATTCGATCACCAAAAAAAGTACTCTATTGCTGGAGGCGCCCATTGTTTAACCCTCTCGTATGTCAGCTCAAAACCCGCTCCATTTTTTATTCGCTTCTCTCGGAGGATTTACCATGAAAGCACTGACCAAATTGGCATTACCCGTTTCTCTGCTGGTCCTGGCCTTGATCCTGACAGCCTGCGGCCAGAAGGCTACGCCGGTACCAGCTCCGGCGCCGGCAACCACGGCGCCTGAAGCCACCACGCCAGCAGAACAACCGGCTGAACCCGTTGTTGTCACCTACTGGCACACGATGAGCGATCCGGAAACGGCCCAGTTGGACAAGGTTGTGGCCGCCTTCGAGGCCGCCAACCCCGGCATCACCGTCAAAACCACCCGCTTTGCTTACGATGACTTCAAATCAGCCCTCCTCACCGGCATGGCCGGCGGCTCTGCCCCCGATACTGCCCGCATGGACATCGCCTGGGTGCCGGAATTTGCCAACCAGGAGGCCCTGATGCAACTGGACGGCGTTCTCCCCGGCTTCGATGAAATCACCGCCAACGTCTTCCCAGGTCCCCTCTCCACCAACTTCTGGCAGGGCCACTACTACGGTCTCCCTCAGAACACCAACACCCAGGTTCTCCTCTGGAACAGCGACAACTTCGCTGCCGCCGGTCTCAGCGAGCCCCCCGCCACCATCGACGAATTTGCCAAAGAGGCCTGTGATCTCTCCGATCCTGCCAAGGAACAATACGGCTATGCCCTCGGCGGCACCTACTTCTGGGCCCCCGCCCCCATCTTCTACACCATGGGCGGCCAGATCGTCGACAAGGACATCACCACTGCCGATGGCTACATCAACGGCCCCAACAGCGTCGCTGCCTTCAGCCTCCTCACCGATCTCTACAACCAGGGCTGCATCTCACCCAACCTCCTCGGCGGCGGCATTGGCACTGCCGACGGCCACGCCACCGGCAAATACGCCATGATCATCGACGGCCCCTGGATGGTCGACATCTACAAGGGCAATTATCCTGACTTCCAGGTCAACTTCGCCCTCATCCCCGCCGGCCCCGATGGCACCACCAGCTCTGTCGTCGGCGGCGAAGATGTCGTCGTCTTTGCCAGCAGCGAGCAGAAAGACGCGGCCATGGCCTGGGCATCCTTCCTCCTCAGCCAGGAAGCACAGAAGATGATGGCCGAAGTCGGCGTCATCCCCACCCGCGCCGATCTCATCGGTGACCCCGCCCTCCCCGCTTACTTCGACATCTTCCTGCAGCAGCTGCAGACGGCCCAGGCGCGGGTTCCCCATCCCCGCTGGTCCGACATGGACGGCGCCATCAACAACGCCTTCCAGCGCATGTTGCGCGGCGATCAAACCGTGCAGGAAGCCCTGGATCAGGCTGCCAGTGAGATCGATCAAATGCTGGCCCAATAGCGTCTGATGGGACTTGAGACCCGGGGGATTTCGGGCATGGGTTTCGAAATCCTCCGGGTCGGATAGATGCCGGATGCCAGGCTTGAATTTGGCTGGCGCTTCCAGGCAGCCTACAATGACAAGGCAAGAACACCATGCCTAACCCTTCGCCCAACCCTCTCGAGATTGCCCCATGCTGACTGGTCTGAAACGCAACCGCAGGGAAATCCTCACGGCCGCCCTCTTTCTCCTCCCCGGCTTCCTCCTTTTCTTCCTTTTCCTGGTCGGACCGATGGGATATTCCTTCCGCATCAGTTTCTACGACTGGAAGATCGTCAATCCTGCCAAATCGCAGTGGGAGGGGCTGGCGAACTACCGTGAAGCCCTGGCCAACCCCATCTTCCGCCGGGCGGTGCTCAACACCCTTGCCTATGCCCTCGTCACCGTGCCCTCGCAGATTTTTATCGGCCTGAGCGTGGCCATTTTGCTCAATCAGGCCATCCGGGGACGGGCCCTGTTCCGGGTGATTTACTATCTCCCCGTGATCACCTCCTGGGTTATCGTCAGCCTCTTGTTCGAGTACATGTTCAGCGGTCAGGCGGGGCTGGTCAACTACATCTTACGGGATGTGTTGCATGTGATCTCCAAAAATATCTTCTGGCTGGCCGACCCAATCCTCGCCTTTGTACCCATCCACCTGCTGGGGATCTGGAAGGGGGTGGGGTGGACAGCGATCATCTGCCTCGCTGGCCTGCAATCCATCCCCGGCACGATGCTCGAGGCGGCGGAAGTCGATGGCGCCGGCGTCATCGCCCGCTTCTTCCATATCACCCTTCCCCTCCTGCGCCCGACCCTGACCTTTCTCCTCGTCGTACTCACCATTGGCGCTCTCAATGTCTACATCTCCGGGCTACTCATCACCAATGGCGGCGACCCCCTCGACCTCACGCACTTCATCCTCACCCTCATGTACGAAGCCACCTTTAGCCGTCTCGACTTCGGTTCCGGCTCGGCTATCAGCTATTTACTCACGATCTTCGTGTTCATGATCAGCGTCGTGCAACTGCGCATGTTGCGCCGCAAGGTGGAGGTTTAACATGGGTATCAAACGCCGACGCACCCTCAGCAAGGCGCTCACATACTTCCTGCTCATTGCCGGTGTGGGCATCGTTTTCATCCCCTTCTGGTACATGATCGTCACCTCCCTGAAGCCGCAGTCCTATATTTTCGAGATTCCCCCTCGCCTGTGGCCGCAGGAGGCGACGCTGCGTAATTATTCGGTGGCATTGGGCAAGGATTTATTCGGCCTGTATTTCCTCAACAGCCTCGTAGTGGCCGTTGCCACCACCGGCCTGACCATCTTCATCACCTCCATGCTGGCCTACGCCTTTGCCCGCCTGCGCTTCCCCCTGAAAGAGCCGCTGTTCTATCTCCTCCTCCTGGGCATGATGATTCCGCCCGTGATGCTGATCATCCCCCAGTTCATCGTCTCCAAACAACTGGGATTGCTGGATTCGCTGGGGGGACTGGTGTTGGTGTACATCACGATGAATCTGGCTATGCAAACCTTCCTCTTGCGCGGTTTTTTCGAGGACATCCCACGGGAGCTGGAGGATGCCGCCCTGATC
>JAADGC010000060.1 GCA_013152585.1 Chloroflexota bacterium | reverse complement strand
AGAAAATCGGCGCCCGCGACCGCACGCAAGCAGTCCTCATGGCCCAGAACCTGGGGTTGTTGTAACCGGTAATAAAGAGAGTTGCCCGGCGCGCCGGCGAACGCGAAATGGTCGGGACACAAATACCCCCTCCTTCACTCTCCTTGCTCGCGCCTGCGTATCGGGGTAGAATTCGGGCAACATCTTTTGGTGATTGGCCATGTTGAAAACACCGTCCAAGTCCTTGCCTGATGAAGAGAGATTATGTTGACGCAGAAGCTCGCACAGGGCACCGAGAAAAGAGGAAGCAGTTGCAGCAAAACGTGGCTCAACCCTCCCACTTTTTTCCTGTGCGTATTCGGCGGTTTCGGTGTTAGCCGGTCTTTCCTCGGACTCATGTCTGGGTCCTGACTGTTGGTATCCCCGTACCCTCCCATGCGCGAGCTGCAGATCTATCTTTTAGGGCCGCCACAAATTGACTATGCCGGACAAGCCTGGCCCATCCTCCGGCGTCAGGCCCGGGCCCTGCTCTATGTCCTTGCCGTCGACAAGATCGGGTGGACGCGGGAGCAGCTTTGTCGGCTCTTTTGGCCCGATAGGCCGGAGGTACAGGCGAAACGGACTTGCTCTCATCTCCTCACCCACCTGCGACGAGCCTTGCCTGACCCCAAGCTTTTGCAAACGGAGGAGAACCGGGTGTGGTTGCGGGAGGATGTGTGGGTGGATACCGTGGCTGTCGCCCAGTTGGCCCGGGGAAAGCCGGAAGAATGGACCGCGGCAGTGGCTATGGTGCGGGGTAAGTTCTTAGAGGGCGCCGACTTGCCAGCCACCGCCGAGTATGAGATGTGGGTTTTACAAGAACGCCAGCGCTGGGAAAGGGAGGAACTCGATCTCCTGCAGCGCTTGATCGAAGCTGAAAAGGAGGCAGGTCGCACGCAGAACGCCATTGCCTATGCCCAACGCTATCTGAGGCGGGACGAGCTGGCAGAAGCCGTGCATGTGCGATTGATGCAATTGTACGCGGCCGAGGGCGACCGCAGCGCAGCTTTGCAGCAATATGAGCAATGCGTTGCTGCTCTGGAACGCGAACTGGGTATCGATCCCTCGCCCGCCACCCGCGCCGCCTACACTGCCATCCTCCAGGCCAGTGCCGTCCCCTCGCCGGTCCCGGTACTGGCCTGGACGACCCTGCCCAGCCTGCATGTGCCTCATGTCGAGCGAGAATCGCTGATGACCAGCCTGGAACAGGCGCTGGCAGAGGCCGCTCGCGGCCGCGGCGGTTTCGTCTTCATTTCCGGCGAAGCCGGTATTGGCAAATCGCGGGCGTTACAGGAATTCGCCGAGACAGCCCGGCGGCGGGCCACGGTGTTGTACGGCGCTGCCACCGCGGCCCTACAACCGTTACCCTACGAGGCCATCACCCAGGCCCTGCGCGGGGCCCTCGATACGTCCGCTCTGGCGGCACTAGCCCCCATCTGGCTGGCCGAATTGAGTCCCTTGCTTCCCGAATTGCGCCACCTGTATCCCGCCCTGCTTTCACCCCATCACCCGGATGACCGGCAGGCGCGGCCGCGCCTGTTCGAGGCGCTTAGCCGCGCCTTTGGCATCCTGGCCAGCCGCGAAAAACCATTGCTGCTGTGTCTGGACGATATGCACTGGGCCGATAATGCTACCCGAGACTGGCTGGTTTATGAGGGGGCGCGGCTGCGCCATGCTGCACTCCTGGTGCTCCTGGCCTACCGCTCTGGCCATAGCGCCGGGATGCCGACGCTCGGGCAACGGCTCACCCGTTATGGGGGAGTGCGCTCCTTTGCGGTGAGCGGATTATCCCCTGCCGCCACCGTCCGGCTGCTACAACATGCCGGGCTCACCTGGCTCAGCCCCGAACAAAGCCAGCGTCTGTGGACGGTAACCGGCGGGAATCCCTTCTTCGTGCTCGAGATAGCCCGTACGCTGCTGGAGCGCCGCCCCGACCATCATACGAACGTAGACGACTGGCCCTTGCCCGAAAGTGTGGCGCAGGCCATTGCCTCGCGCCTGGTGACGTTACGTTCGGCAGCCATGCAAATGCTGGAAGCCAGCGCTATTCTGCACAACGATTTCAGCTTTGCGACCGTTTCTACCACGGCCGGTCGTTCGGAACTGGAAGCAGTGGAGGGATTAGATGAACTGGTGGGGCGACATTTGCTTGTCTTTGCCAGGGGGCGCTATCGCTTCATCCACGACCTCACACGCCGCGTGGTGCTCGACCGCATGAGTCCTATGCACCGCCAACTTCTGCATCGGCGAGCCGGGCTGGCCCTGGCCCAGAGCCACGGGGCCATAGTGGAGACCATCGCTCAGCATTTCGATGCTGGCGGCGACCCTGAGAAGGCATTGATCTATTATCAACAGGCGGCGCAACGGGCCGCATCGGTGTATGCCTGGCAGACGACCGAAAGCATCACTCAGCGCATGTTGACCCTGCTGGCCGAGGTGGATCCGGAGTGCCGCCAGCAGACCTGTCGCCACCAGCGTTGTCAGATTCTGATTGCCCGTGCCCGCATGTATTATCTGCAGGGGCGTCTGAGCGAGCGCGAAGCTGATCTGGCAGCCCTACAGGGATTGGCTACCGCCACCGGGGATCAGGCGCTGCTGCTGGAGGTGTTGGCGGTGCGCGCCCGTTACTTCAATCTGGATGGGGATTATCATGCGGGGCTGCGGGCCGTCGCCGAAGGGATAGCGCTGGTCGATCAGGAATCACATCCCCGGCTGCGCTCGCGTTTGTATGCCCAAAAGGGCTTTGCTCATTATTTTTTGGGCCAACCCCGATCGGCCTTGCAGGCGCTGCAGCAGGCCACGCTGGCAGCCGGCCAGCTAGTGGAGCCTGCTACGCATGGCCGCATTGCTCAGTTCACGGGGTATGTGTATTATCATCTGGCTGAGTATGAGCAAGCTTTGGTGCAACATGATCAGGCGTTGCGTTATCATGTTGCTGCCGGGGATCAGAATCGCATGGCCTGGGATATGACGGATATGGGCATCATGTGCATGCAGTTGCTGCGCCTGACGGAGGCAGAGGCATATTTGCAGCGGGCCCTCAATTTGGCACGGGAGATCGGCTCGCAACCGGCTGAATCTTATACCCTGAACAACCTGGGACGTCTGCACACGCTGCGCGGGGAGTTTTCGGCAGCGATCCGCTGTCACGAAGTTTCGTTGCAGTTGCAGCGGGCCACAGGCAGCAAACGTGGCGAGGCCTCGGCCCTCATCTTTGCGGCGCAGGCGTATTGGAAAAGCGGCAACAGCGCCGAGGCCGGGCGCCTGCTCGATAGCGCCATCGGCATTTGCCGCCAGATCGATTATGGGATCGGTTTGGGTGAGGCGTTGAATTTGCAAGCTCTGACTCGGGCGTCAGACTTAGCCCAGGCCCTGACCCTGGCCCGATCAGCATTGGACACGGCACGCCGCATCTCGGCACCGCACAACGAAATCAAAGCCCTGCTCGTGCTGACGAGATTGACGTTAATGGCCGGAGACAGCCGGCAAGCGTTGGCCTGGGCACTGGAAGCATTTGCGCCAGCCACGGAGCTGGGGCTGAGCCTGGAACAGGCGCTGGCGCAGATGTGGGCGGGTCTGGCCTGTTTGGCGATGGGAGAGCGAGAGCAGGCGTTGGGGTATACCCAGGCCGGTTATGATACATTGACGGCGATCGATGATGCGGTGGCAGCAGGGGCGTGGGTGACTCTGGCGCATAGCCGGGCGCTGGCCGCGGTGGGCCGTCGCCAACAGGCGGCCGCGGCGCTGGTTGCCTTTCGGGCGGCCATGTTACGCCAGGGCAACCACATTACTGATGCCGCCCTGCGCCAGGCGTTTTGGCAACGGCAACGGCACATGCGGCGCTGGACAGCCAGCCTGGGCACTGCCCAGGCCTGACGCCCCACATACGCCGTTGCTTCGTAAATAAGGTTTGAACGCAAAGTTTTTTAATTTAATCGGATCTCAGGGGGTCTCTCGCGTCCCCTCGCCACAAGCAGTTCCCTGCAAAAGTTGCGAACCGTGTTTTGGTGAATCGGCGGCAGCAACGATCTTAACGGAGCCCTCATGACCTCCGGGAGGTGGGGGATAACATCTGCGTTTTTGCCAACGCCCTGTC
>JAADGC010000215.1 GCA_013152585.1 Chloroflexota bacterium | reverse complement strand
AATGTCATCCCTGGGGTGGCCCTGACAATGCTGGGGTCAAGAATTCGACGGCTGCGCCTGATGGTTCTACGACCTATTCCTGCCAGTGGGATGCAGCCAGCGAATGGGACATTCTCCCCGGCCAGGATGTGGCGGTGATGTATGTGGAACCGGACGGCGATCGGGTCATCAATGTCTTTCTGGAGTCAGCACCGGATGTCGGGGTGGAGAAGTGGAGTGAGGGCAGCGGTCAGGTTATGCCCGGGGGACCGGTTGTTTTTACCATCCGCTACCGGAACGATGGTGAGGCCGTGGCCGAGACCCTCACCCTCACCGACACCCTGCCTGCCGGTACTACCTATGTGAGCGACAGCAGCGGCGCCACTCCCATCATCGACGGCGATCAGTTAATCTGGACTCTGGGGCCCCTGGGCCCAGGCGAGGCAAAGCAATTCCAGCTTGTGCTGAGCAACAGCGCCGAGGCCGGTGATAGTCTGCGCAATGAAGCAGAGGTCTACACGCTTTATGATGGCGATGAGGGGAACAACTACGCCGAGGCTGAGGTCCATGTTGCAGATAGCCAGCCCGACCTCTATGTGGACAAGGGCGCCGATCCCGGTGACCCTGCGCCCGGCCAGACGTTCTTGTACAATATCAACTACGGCAATAATGGGCCGGTAGCCAGTGGCACGGTCACCCTCACCGATACTTTGCCGGCCGGTGTCAGCGTCGTCTCCTGGTATGCGGAAAGCGGCTATGAGCTCTGGTCGGAAGTGAGTAACGCTGCTGGTCAGCTTGTGCTGCAGGCCCCCAGCATTCCCGGCGAGTGGGGAGATACCCTTTATCTACGCGTACAGGTGGACGCAGGCGTGGAAGTGGGCACCAACTTGGATAATCAGGTCGAAATCACCACCGCAGCCGATGCGGATGCGGAAAACAATGCCAGTAAAATCCAGATTCAGGTGAGCGAGGCGCGTTGGGATGCCGGTATTTACAAGCATTTCGGGTACGGGCAGTTGGTACCCGGCCGGGAGATCAACTACAATCTGCATTTCCGTAACCACGGCAACATGGCGGCGCAAACCTGGGTGACAGATACCTTGCCCATGGGGACAACCTTGGTCGATGTACAAAGGCGGATGGGGCCTGACACCGTCCCCTTCCCACCCGAAGCAGTGGATGGACGCAGTATCGCTTGGAATATCGGCACTATGGAGCCGGGCCAGTGGTACAATTTGGAAGTTCGTCTGCGAATCGACGACGATGTCGATCCCGGCACAGTCCTCAAAAACTGCGCCGAAATCGCCATCTCCGGAAACGACGACAATGCTGAGAACGATTCCGCCTGCGTCAGCGATGCCGTACATCTGCCCGGAGCGAACGTGCGGATAAGTAAGAGGGTCTGGTGGAACGATGAAGATCGGCAGCTCGAATACAACATCCAACTCGAAAACATAGGTACGGCCACGCTCCAGCAGGTCACCATCACCGACACCTATCCTATCTCCACCACGTTTACCGGCGATTGGTGGCATTGGTTCTGGCAGGGCATCGAGTTCAGTCAGGACGATGCTGAGCGCCAGCTCGTGTGGACATTTGAGCGCCTGGAGCCAGACTGGAGCACGGGTGTTGCTTTCCGGCTGGAGTTAGATGATGCTGTCGTTGGCGTGCAGGGACTGGCCTTCACCAATACGGTCGCGGTGCCTGTCAGTGGTGACGTCTATCCCGACGATAACATGGCTACGGCCGTTGCCTACAGCGGTCCCGACCTCTTCGCCGAGAAATGGGTGAGTGAGGGCGAGATCATGCCGGGTAAGCGCATCACATTTACCGTGCGTTACGGCAATGCCAACCAGTGGCCCTGGGGGATGTCGGACAGTACTTCAGCCCGCCTCACCGAGCGCCTGCCTGCGGGCATGACCTTCGTCAAGGCCACATGGCCCGATGGTAATGAGAATACGCCCTTCTTCCAGGACCCTGCCTCAGGGCTCATTATCTGGGATGAAGGTAGCTTTGGCGGTGATGAACGGCGTCTGTTCTACCTGGTGGTCGATCTCGACGGCGATCTGGAACCGGGCGACGTGCTGACCAATACGCTTGAAATCACACAGATCCCCGCCCTCGACATCGACCCCAACCCTGACAACAACACCTTCGCCTTCACCATCCAATTCCCTCTCATCGACCTCTATCTGCCGATGATGCTGCGCAGGTAATCGTCTTTGGCGATGCTGTGAAAACGTAAATGATTTCGCCTCTTTTGGATTTCGTGGGGGTCTGAATGAAGACCCCCTGAGATGCGCAGCTAACTGCCACGAGCTGCACAGGCAAAGCTCTGCGAGGCCTGAATAACGACCCCACATGGGAGCGAATAGGTGGACGGAGGCCAACGCATTTTCAACACTCCTGCCGGCGGGCCTGTCGCCGCGCACAGCCCTGCTATCTTCGGCCTTCAAACAAAAACTCGCACGTCTTTGGGTTAGAAGACGTGCGAGTTAGCTATGAGCCGCCAGGGACTCGAACCCCGAACCCACGGATTAAAAGTCCGTTGCTCTACCACTTGAGCTAGCGGCCCAGAACAAATTGATTATAGTCGCAGAGACTGTTTTGTGTCAAAGATGGTGAACGGACTGTGTCAGTGCGGAATCAGTTTCATTGGTTATGGATGTCTGCCGCTGCTTTCATTGTCACCGGTGTCATCTTGTCGCCGAAATGCTCAAAAGGGTGTGTGGGACTAAAAGGTGTCGTCCGGTTGCAGGGGTTGTTCCAGAGCGATCAGCAGCACATGGAGCCCGCCCGGCTTGAATTCGACCGTGTTTTTGGATGCGTTGCTCAGGCACCGGGCGCATCTTCATGACAGCGTTTTTCATTTTTGGCGTCAGGCTGGGTTCATGCTAAGATCGGCCAATGTCTTTGCAGCATTTGTCTCATCGCATCTTCCTCGCCCTGGCCTTGACTGGGGCGTTCCTATTTCTGTTCTTTTGGCCGCTGCGAACGGAGGCGTCGCCGTGCGTGGCCCCGGCCGGCGTCAGTCTCGACGGCTGCCATGAGGTGTGGCAAGATGAGATGGCCTTGCGACGGGGCGTGATCAGCTACACGGTCGTATCGGGTGATACACTGTGGGTGATTGCGGCTCGTTTTGGGTTGGATGTGGATAGCCTGCGGTACAGCAATCCCCCGCTGATGCACAACCCGGATGTGTTGGTGCTGGGAACCGTATTGCGCCTGCCACCGGCCATTGGGGTGGTATATACCGTGAAAAAGGGCGATACTCTGTCACGCATCGCCCGCAAGTGGAATGTGGCGCCGGATGTGCTGTTGGGCTATGGGCCGAACCACATTCTGGCTGGACGCGTCCATGCGGGGCAGGAGTTGTTTATTCCCGGCGGCTACCAACAATTACATATTCCCCCGCCTGATCCTTCTCCCGAAGCGGTGTTTGCCTGGCCCCTGCGCGGCAACATTACCCAGCTTTATTCGGCCCGCCATCGGGCGATTGATATCGCCACGCCCTATGGTTCGCCGGTGTACGCAGCCGGTGATGGTGTGGTGACGCGAGCGGGCTGGTTGTTTACAGGCTATGGTTATTCGGTGGTGCTACGTCATGCCGCCGGTTTGTTGACGCTGTACAGCCATCTTAAGGGCCCGCTGGTAGGCGTGGGCGAGCGGGTAGCACGCGGCCAGATGATTGGCGCTGTGGGGTCCACCGGGAATTCGACCGGACCACATGTGCATTTTGAAGTGCGTAAAGGGCGGGTAAGGGTCGATCCCCTGCCTTATCTTCCGTCAGTGCCGCCGCACTAATACGCCCAACCATCTATGGACTTACGCCTCGTTCACCTAGTAGGGCAGGGGCGTGCTGGGTGGTTCCGGCGTCAGGCCGGGAGTCACTGAGGGCCAGGGTCGGGGTCGACCGGGGGGCGTGCTGGTGGGTGTGGGCGTGATGGGCACAGGGGTAATGGGCACAGGCGTGATGACCGGTGGGGGTGTGGGCGAGATCGGTGCCCCGCGGGTGGGGATCGCCGTGGCCGTGGGTAGAGCGAAGGTGGGGGTGGACGTAGGTGTCGACGGCGGTTTAGCCGGGGTGGCTGTGGGCGGAAGGGGTGTGGGAGTGGGGGGGATGGGAGTGGCCGTGGGCGGTTGCATGGTCGGCGCCGGGGTGGCAGGG
>JAADGC010000186.1 GCA_013152585.1 Chloroflexota bacterium | reverse complement strand
CCTGGCGATTCCTGCCGACGCCGACGCCGACGCCAGCCAGTGGTTCCCGCTGGATAATACCGGCGCCAGCACCACCCTGGGTGTGCGTTCGCAGAACATTGCTGTCGCCATGCTGCACTTCTCGCTCGACACCCTGCCCGCCAACGCCCGCCTCGTCAGCGCCCAACTACGCCTGTTCACCGAGAATTCATCCAATCCCCAGGCCATACGCATCTTCGCACAGCGTCTCAATCGTCCCTGGAGCGAGTCCCAGCTCAACTGGTTACAGGCTGCCAACGGCGTTTCCTGGGGTCAGGCCGGCGCCGGCGGCATCCCCGCAGATCGCAGCGCCGAACGCTATGGCAGTGTCGATGTGCAGGGAGCCGGTGCCTTCACCCTCCCCGTCACCTCGCTGGTCAACCAATGGCTCTATCAGGGCGTGCCCAACCACGGCATCATCCTCAGTGGCGAAAGTGATGGTCGCGTGCAGTACAATATGGCCAGCCGTGAAAACGCGGCCATCGATACCCGGCCCCTGTTGTTGATTTCCTATCTGCCCAATAGCCCCACGACTCCGCGTCCCACTGCCACCCCCACGCCTACACCTATCCCAACTCGCACCCCCACTCCCTTCAGCCAGTCCACGCCTACTTTCACCCCCACCTTTAGTCCCACGCCTACTCCCTCGCCCACCCTCATTCCCACCCCCACGTCCACCATCGCCCCTGGCGATATCCAATACACCCTGGATCTGCCCGCCGTCGCCGATAGCTATCTCAATGCCTGGCAGCCAGACGAGCGTTTTGGTGGCTATGCCTATATGCGTCTGCGCAATAGCAACATCATGCAACCGCTCATGTCCTTTGATATCAGCGGCCTGCCGCCCGCCATCGTCATCGATCGGGCCGAATTACGCGTGTCGGTGACAGACCGCAGCAATAGCAACAGCATGACCGCCCGCGTCTACCGTCTCAACCGGGCCTGGGACGAAAATGAAGTCACTTATCAGCAGGCATTGGCCAGTGTTCCCTGGCAGAAGTCTGGCGCCCTGGGTGCACAGGATCGCGATTTCACCCTGCTCGATAGCCAACTTCTGCCCGCCAAGGGCGAAGTCACCTTCGCTGTCACGGCAGCCGTGCGACAATGGCACGATTATCCGGGCAGCGCTTACGGATTTATCTTCAGCGCCGATGCCGAAGGCTATGTGCAGTACAACTTTGCCACCCGCGAACATGGTAACCCCGATCTGCATCCGGTCTTGCACATCCTCTACCGACGCCTGCCCACCCCCACGCCTTCACCCACGCCTTCGCCCACCCCCACACGCACACGCACACCAAAACTTACGTCTACCCCCACGCCAGCCGGTGCCAGAAAGGCATTGGAGGCGCTATGGGGTGCGGTGAACGTCGATGGCAATCTGGACGAATGGGCGGGACCAGAACTCGTGCTCGATGCCAGCACTGCCGCCCGTGTCAGCCATCCCGAGGCCATCACCGGCCCTGCCGACAGCTCCATGCGCGTACGGGCGCGCTGGGATAAGGGCGCGCTCTACTTCGCCTTTTCCGTGCGCGACGATACCCTGCAGCAAGACAGTGGCAGCGATCTATGGCGCGATGATTCCATCGAACTCGGCGTCGATGGCGAGAACGACGACATCCCCAACAGTGCCAGTGGTGGCGATCACCAATATCAGGTGCGGTATGATGGTGCTGCTGCCGATCGCACGCTGCCTGTTAACACCGCGGTGCAGTGGGCTGCCCGCACTATTCCCGGCGGCTACCAAGTCGAGATCGCCATTCCCCGCTCGCAACTCGGGCGTTTGCAACTGCAGGCGGGAGATGTCATCGGCATCGATTTCGGCCTCAATGATGATGACGATGGCGGTGATCGGGATAGCCTGTTGGTGTGGTCCAGCTTTACCACCTACGACGATGCTGCCGATTTTGGCGACCTACGCCTGCTGGCTCCGGCCACCCTCACCCCCACCGTTACACCCCAGCCCCCGGCCACGGCCACACCCACGCCCACACCCACACCGACGCTGGCTCCCACCTCTGCCCCGGCTGCGCTGGCCCTCGACCTGAACCCGGTCGCCGATACCACCATCAGCGCCTGGTATCCCAACGAAAACTTCGGCGCCCAGGGGAGCCTGCGCACGCGTTCTTTCGATGTTGAAGCAGCCCTTTTGCGCTTTGATCTTTCTGCTGTACCTGTTGGCTCCCTCATCGAAGAAGCCAGCCTGCATTTATACGTGTTGGGGCGCAGTAATGCCCATCCCATGCAAGCCCAGGTCTACGGCCTCCGCCGCGCCTGGTCCGAAAGAGAAGCCACCTATTATCAGGCCACGTCCGCCCAAAGCTGGCAGGCGCCGCTGGCCAGTGGCGCCGCCGATCGGGCGGCAACACAAATCGCTGCCGTCGATCTCCCCGAGTCCGGTTGGGTGACAGTCCCCCTGACCGCGTTGGCCCAAGACTGGGTGCAACAAGCCACCGTCAATCAGGGCCTGATCATCGTCGGCGACAGCCCCGGTCCCGTGCATTACAGCTTCGCCAGCCAGCAATGGTCCAATGCCCAATGGCATCCGCGACTACACCTCCGTTATGCCCTGCCCACACCCACGCCTACCGCCACAGCCACACCTACTCATACCCCCACACCAACCCCCACCTTCGCCCACGGCCACACCCACGGCTACGCCCACGGCCACACCCACTCCCACGCCCACAAACACCCCCACACCGACTTTCACCCCCACAGCCACGGCTACGCCGACCTTTACGCCCACGGCCACCTTCAGCCCCACGCCGACTGCTACCGCCACCCATACGTCGACGCCGTTGCCCACGAGCACACCTACTCATACGCCCACCCGCACCCCCACAGCCACACCCACGGCCACACCCAGCCCCAGCGCTACCCCAACTTTCACGCCCACACCTTCGCCTACCCCCGAAAACTGGACCATGGTGACCGCCGGCGTCGACACCTACATTTACAACTGGTTCCCCGGTGTCAACTTCAGCAGCGATCCCAAGCTGTTGCTGCATTCACCCGATATCGCCTCCATTCTGATTGACTTCGACTTTTCCTCTATTCCCGCCGATGCCACGGTAACCAATGCCACCTTGCGTTTGCATGTGTTGGATCAAACCCTGCCCGACACCGTGAAGATCGAGGCTTATCCCCTCCTGCGCCTGTGGAATGCGCAGGAGGCTACCTGGGAGCAGGCCGCCAACGACGATCCCTGGGCTTCACCGGGGGCCAGTGGCGCTCCCGACCGCACCCGCCTGCCCTCGGCCATCAGTCTGGCCATCGTTCCTGGCGAAGATGCCATTCTCGATCTCACCTCCATCGTCCAGGTCTGGCGACTCAATCCCGATAGCCAGCACGGGTTATTATTGGCGCTCCGCACGACTACCGGCGAGCAAACCCTGCGCATCGCCGGCTTTGCATACAGCCTGCCCGGTTGGCGCCCCCGGCTGGAAGTCTCCGTCTTGGGTTGGCAGCCCTAAACCAGCCCGGCGGGACTGGGCTGCGGAATTGCCCGCCCGGTTCGAATGATGCTATGATGCAGCATCACTTCTTGGAAGCACACGCATGCTGCAGTATGTTTGGATTGGACTGGGCGGCTTTTTCGGCGCCAATAGTCGCTACCTTTTGCAACAATGGGCCGCGAATCGCTGGGGAACTTCGTTTCCCTACGGAACCCTGTTGGCCAATGTCGGCGGTAGCTTTACCATCGCCTTTTTCCTCACCCTGGCCACCGGTCGCCTCTCTATTTCGCCGCAAGCGCGACTGTTCATCGCCGTGGGCTTCTTAGGGGGCTTCACCACCTTTTCTTCCTACGCCTTCGAGACTGTTTCGCTGCTGGGGCAGAACGGATGGTGGGCAGCGGCATTTAATTTTTTTGGCAATAATCTGCTGGGCCTCACCGGCGTCTTCGCGGGTGTGTTCCTGGCCCAACTGCTGCAACACGGAGGTTCCTGATGGAGATTGTGGGTCAGGCGCAACAAGTGCGCATCTATATTGGCGAAAGTGACAGATGGCAGGGAAAACCGTTGTACATGGCCATTTTGGAACTCCTGAAAAAGGAAAACTGCGCTGGTGCCACGGTTACGCGGGCCGTGGCCGGTTTTGGCGCTGCCAGCCGCATCCACACCGCCAGCATTGTAGCGCTTTCCAGCGACCTGCCCCTGATTATCGACTGGGTAGATAACCCGGCCCGTGTGAATCGGGTGATGCTGCGCCTGCGAACCATGGTGGCCGAGGGCCTGATTACGGTGCAGGAGGTGCAGGTGGTGGCATACAGCCATCGCCGCCTGCGCGAACTACCGGCAGCGGCGCCGGTTCACGACATCATGAGCCGCGAAGTCCTCTCTGTCCATCCTGACACACCGCTGGCCTCTGCCGTGGAATTACTCCTGGATAAAGTCTATCGCGCCCTGCCGGTGGTCGATGCCGAACAACACGTCGTGGGTATCCTCACCGACGGGGATCTGCTCAAACGCGTGAAGTTACCGGCAATTACGGCGCAAAAAGAGCTGACTCGGGCCGAAGTCCGACAAGCTTTGCTGCAAATCCGCCAATCGGGACGGCGGGTAGACGAGGCCATGACCTCCAACCCCGTCACTGTCACCCCCTACACCACCGTTGCCCAGGCGGTGCAGGTGATGGTCGAGCGAGACATCAAGCGCCTGCCTGTGGTTGATAATGCAGGTCGGCTCAAGGGTATGGTCAGCCGTATCAACGTGTTGCGGGCATTGGCCGAGCCCCCCGTGGCCGAGACCAAACAAACAGCCCTGCCTCCCGGCCAGCATACGCATGTGGGCGCCATGATGATGACCGATGTGCCCACTGTCACCGCTGATGCGCCCCTGGGGACGGTGGTGGAATCGTTGGTGACCCACGAACGGCGACGGGTGGTGGTGATCGACGAACAGCGCCATGTGCTGGGCATCATCACCGATGGCGATTTGATCGAGCGCGCTACCCAGTCCGAACGCCCGGGCATTGTACAAACCCTCCTGCGCCAGACCCCCCCCGGGCAAGCAGAAAGCATTCATCTGCGCCAACGCACTGTGGCCGAGGTGATGAGCAGCCCGGTGGTCACGGTCACCGAAGACGCGAAGCTGATGGATGCCCTGCGGCTGTTGCTGGCACACCACATCAAGCGCCTGCCCGTGGTCGATGCCCAAGGCCGGCTGGTGGGGCTGGTGGGACGCGGGGGGATTTTGCGGGTGTTGGGGCAAAGTCAGCCCGGTCAATAATGCGGCGCTCTTCTGGATTTCCGGAGGTCACAGTGAGCCCCCTGAGATACGGTTGAACCAGGTGCGTCAGCGCCGCATTTCTCCCGCAGGCTGTCAGGGAGAGGGTGGCGTCGCCCAGGTGGCATTGAGATAGCACACCACGCCGGCGGCCACCCCCCGCGCCGCCACATCAGCATGATCCACCAGCAATTCCCGGTCGCCGCCCAAAAATCCGATCTCGATAATGGCGGCCGGTGTGCTGTCGGCGATGCGTTGAAAGGCATGATAACCAAACATGTCGCTGGTTTCGGTGTTGGCGTGAATGCGCATTCCAGTTTCCTCGCCGTACCGATCCTCCAGACAACTGCGCAAACGCGCATCCTGTTCCGGAAGGACGCTTTGCTCTGGACTGGCGACTTTATAGCCGCTCAGGGGCACGCAGGAATCCACATGCACCGAAACCAGGGCATCCGCCTGTAGCCCCTCCAGCGCCGAGTCATACTCATCCAACACCTGCACCTTTATGCCCGCTGTTTCCAGCAATTGGGCAGCCCTATCGGTCACATCCTCGGTGATCATGACCTCCATCAGGCCGTCGGCACACATGGCGCCGGTGTCAAAACCCCGGTGCCCGGCGATCAGCGCTACATAGGGCTTGACTGTATCGGGCGCGGCAAACAGGCGGCCCAGGCGCTCGCTGACCATGGTGCGCGTCAACCGGCCCTGGTAGATGCCCAGCCCCACTACGGCAATCAGCGCCAGTAGCGTGACCAGTAGTAACCGCAGCAACCACCAATGGAGGCGTTCAAGTCGCTGAAAGTCCATGCCTCTATTGTCCACATCCTGGCCGCTGTTGCCAAATGGCGTTTATGCCACAGCTCTTGATGGCCCAAAACGCCCGGCTGGGCCTCGTGCGGGGTCGGGTTGAGCGGTATGTGTGGGTCAGTGGGGAGGCCCAGCCTTGACAATTCGGCGCTATCCTCCCATAATCGATGGTTGCGACAGTCAATTTATTTCAAGGTAACCATCATGATCGAACTTGGACAGCTCTTGCAACAAACGCGAACCGCACAAGGGTTCACCCTTTCTGATGTCGAAGCACAAACTCGTATCCGCCAGGAATACCTGGAAGCGCTCGAACAAGGACAATGGGATCGATTGCCCAATCCGGCCGTAGCCAAAGGCTTCCTGCGCAGCTATGCCCGTTTCCTCAAAATCGAATCTCATCCGCAGGTGCAGGCGGTCTTTTCGCCGGCGACGATAGCGGCTGTCAAACCGACTGCCGACACTGCAACCGCACCGGGCAGCTACTTGCCGGTGGAGATCGCTCTCGGCAAACCCGCTAAGATCGCCTCCAGCACGTTGCGCACCGGGCTCAGGCTGGCCCTGGCCCTGATTCCGATAGCGGCCCTGGCTTTTGTGCTGGTCAGATACGGGTTGCCGGCACTGCTCAATGTGCCGCAAGCTACACCCGAAACGGCTGCCGCCAGCACGGCGTTACCCCCCGCGGGCACGCCTCCTGGCACCCCGCTCATCCTCGTTGGGGTCACGGGCACACCACAGGCCGATGAAGTGGCCACGGTCCTGCCTTCCACCTACACCCCTACCCCGCG
>JAADGC010000175.1 GCA_013152585.1 Chloroflexota bacterium | reverse complement strand
ATCTATCACATCACCAACGCCGGCGTCTGCAGCAGGCACGAATGGGCGGCAGAAGTCCTGCAACAGATGGGCATGGGACACATGCCCCTCACCCCCATTCCCCACACCGAATGGCAGCGCCCCAGCCAGCCTCCGTTGCGAGCACTCCTGGCCAATCGCGCCGCTGCCCAACTCGGCATCCGTTTGCGGCCCTGGCAGGAAGCCGTGGCCGATTGGGCGCGGCACCAGCAGGAGACCGCTGTTCCGTAAATAGACACACAGTAATCTGTGGCTAATTTTCAGGGCAGCTCTCGCAAAGTCACAGAGAGCGCAAAGGAACGCAGAAGAAAATTTGGCGCCCTTTGCGAGAGATTTTCGTCGTTATGCGGTAAAAGCTGGCTCATGGTGACTGCCTAAAAAGCATCGTTCAGGCCGCCAGCATCCCCCGCCAAATCCGGCATCGCCTTTTCAATTTCCTCCGGAGGCTGCCCTGCCTCCAGGCGATCCACAACTTCATTCAATTCTGGATCATCCATTTCTTCCCCCATCTCCGCACTCATCTGGCGCATCATCCGCCCCAAAGCCCGAGGGTCTTCCTCCTCGAGTCCTGCCAGCATGGATGAATCGGCCAGTGACTCCAGCCGCGATTCTTCCGAGCGCAGCATCGCTACCCGTGAAATCACCCGGCGCAAACGCTTCTCCCCGCAGCGGGGGCAAGTCGCCTCCTGCTGTTGCGCCAGACGCACCGTCCTGAAAAAGACACTTACCGTGCGGCGGCAATCCAGGCAAACATATTCATAAATTGGCATGGCGTACCTCCTTGACGTGTGTTTTACGATCTGGACACTGGCGTTTTTGCTACGGATTTTCACGGAATAGAAAGAAAAACAGCTTCAAAATCTGTGGAAATCCGTGCAATCTGTGGCTAAAAATGCCGTGCTAAGCTGCAAATGTAATTTTCGCCAGACTCCAGTTGCAATAATCGGAACAAAAACAAAGTATAGCAGAAAAGAACACACAGGAGAATTCGCAACCCTTCCCCCTTCCCCCGCCCCCCTTCACACCCCAGGCCCACCCATGAATTCCGATCCCCAGATTTCCACCGCCGATTCCCATTTTGGCGTCCCCGACGAAGTTCGCCCCATTGTCATGATCATATCCGGCCCCTCCGGTGTGGGCAAAGACTCCGCCATCGATGCCCTGGAAACGCTGGGCGTCAGCTTTCATCGTGTGGTGACGGCCACCACCCGCCCCCCTCGCGAAGACGAGATCGATGGCCGTGATTATCACTTCGTCACCCTGGCACGCTTTGCCCAGATGATCGAACAGGACCGGTTACTCGAATATGCCACGGTCTATGGCGATTACAAAGGCGTTCCCAAGTCCGAAATTCTGACTCCCCTGTCCCGGGGTGAAGACGTGATCATGCGCGTCGATGTGCAGGGAGCGGCCACCATGGCCGCGAAGCTTCCCGGCGCCATCACCGTCTTTCTCACCACCTCCACCGAAGAGGAGCTGGTGCAGCGCCTGCACGACCGCAAAACAGATTCCCGGGAACAGATCGCCATCCGCGTCGCCCATGCGCGCAAGGAATTGGCCGAACTGCCAAAATTCAAATACTTTATCATCAACCGGCATGAACAACTGCAAGAAACAGCCAAAGTGTTGTGGGCGATCATGACGGCCGAAAAATCGCGTACCGACTATCAGTGCGTCCAACTAAAATGAGCCCTGCTGCGCGTTTTGCCGAGGTGGTTGTGTTGGCGCCTCTGGACCGGCGCCCGCAAAAAACGCACTCCGATCAGGGCCCCACCACCCTGGTCGACTTCAGCCCGGCCAGCCAGACCTTCACTTATGGCATACCGCCTAACCGTCGCGGCCTGTATGCGCCGGGGCAGGTGGTGTGGGTGCCGTTCGGGCGCAGTCGGCGGCAGGGGGTGATCCTGCGTCTGGTTGACAGCGCCCCATCCGACATCAAGATCAAACCGTTGGCCGAGCCCGTCACCCTGCAGCCCGCATTGACGCCCGCCCAGATCGAACTGGCGCACTGGCTGGCCACCACCTATCTGGCGCCCCTGAGCGAATGCGTCAAACTGATTCTCCCGCCCGGATTCGGAGCCCAGGCACAGGTGATAGTCGAACACACGCCTGGCGCCCCCGCCCATATTTCTGAGCTCACGCCCGCCCAACAAGCCCTGCTGCTACACCTGAACCAATATGGCGCCATCCCCCTCAGCGAACTGCGCAAACTGGATCGGCGCCTGGCCGCGGATGAAGTCATGGGCGTGCTCCTGAAAGAGGGCTTGATCCGCCTGCGAGATCGCATCAAGGGCGCATCGACCCCAAAACCCAAAAAAGAACGTCGCCTGCGCCTGGTCATCGCTCCCGATGCCATCGAAAGCACGCTGATGCAAACTGGCCGCCGTTCCAAGCAGGCCGACTTGCTGCAATGGTTGGCAGATCAGCCTCAAGGCCAAACAGAAACAATCGCCGCCCGCCGCGCTGTCAACTGCTCTCCGGCCACCATCCGCCAATTGCAACAGCGTGGCTGGCTGAATGAACACGAAGACCGGCTACAGTTGCTCTTGCATGGTGATGATCTCGTCGCGGCTGTCTTGCAATTGCGAGGCACGCAGAACTACCTGCCCATCTTGCAGGCGCTGGCCCGGCTGGGGCCGCAGCCGGTGGCGCTGACTCGCCTGCGGGAGCAGGTCTCCGTCAAATTACCTGTCGTCAAGCGTTTGGCTGAGTTGGCTTTGATCGAGATGACTGAAGTCGAGGTGTGGCGGGATCCGCTGGCCGGGCATGTTGTCTATCCCGATACGCCCCCCCAGCTCACGCAGGATCAGCAACGAGCCTGGGACATAATAAAGCAAGGGCTGGCAAAATGGCTGGGGCCCACCCCGGCGCCCGAGGATGTGCAACCGCCGGTTTATTTGCTGCACGGGGTCACAGGGAGCGGCAAAACCGAGTTGTACCTGCGGGCATTGCAGTGGGCGCTGGCCAGTCAGCGCCAGGGCATTGTCCTTGTGCCCGAGATCAGCCTCACCCCGCAGACCGTGCGCCGCTTTATGGCCCGCTTCCCGGGCCGTGTGGCAGTGCTGCATTCCAAACTGTCGGCTGGCGAGCGCTACGACACCTGGCGGCGAGCACGCCAGGGCGACTACGACATCATCGTGGGCTCGCGCAGCGCCCTGTTCACACCCTTCCCGCGGGTGGGCGTGATCGTGGTCGATGAAGAGCATGACGCAGCCTACAAGCAAATTCGCACCCCGCGTTATCATGCCCGCGATGCGGCTATGGCCCTGGCCCGGCTGAGTGGCGCCGTCACCTTACTGGGATCGGCTACGCCTTCGCTCGAGAGCACTTTCCAGGCCCGGCGCCGGCATACCATCCCCCTCAGCTTGCCCCGCCGGGTACGCGGCCACCGCCAGGCCGAGACCGCGGCGGCGGCCGCCGACTTGCCCGAAATGCTGGACCTGCCCGAGGTGACGGTGGTGGATATGCGGGCGGAGTTACGGTCAGGGAATCGCTCCATGTTTTCGCGGGCGCTGCGTCAGGCTTTGCAACACGTGCTCGACCAGCAACAGCAGGCCATCCTTTTTCTCAATCGCCGCGGCAGCGCTACTTTTGTCTTGTGTCGCGACTGCGGCTATGTCGTCCATTGCCCGCGCTGTGCCATTCCCCTCACCTTTCATGGCTTCGCCAATGTGCTGATCTGCCATCATTGCAATCACCGCCAACCTATGCCGCAGGAATGCCCCAAATGCCATAGCCGACGTCTCAAGGAGTTCGGCGCCGGCACCCAGCGCCTGATCGATGCTTTGCGAGCCGAATTTCCTGCGGCCCGACCTTTGCGCTGGGACCGGGACACGACCGGCGGCAAAACCAGCCACGAGGAAATTTTGCAGGATTTCATCGATCACAAAGCCGATGTGCTGGTGGGGACACAGATGATCGCCAAGGGATTAGACCTGCCCCTGGTGACGCTGGTGGGCGTGTTGAGCGCGGATGTGGGTCTGTTTTTACCCGATTTTCGGGCCAGCGAACGCGCATTTCAGGTGCTGACGCAGGTGGCAGGCCGGGCCGGACGCTCAGCCCTCGGCGGCCGCGTCATTTTTCAGACCTACCAACCCCGGCACTATGCGATTGTGGCGGCCAGCCATCATGACTACGATGCTTTTTATCAGCAGGAGATGCGTTTTCGGCAGGAAAATGGCTATCCTCCCTATCGTCGCCTCACACGCATGTTGTATCTGGATACAGACAGGAATCGCTGCCTGGTTGAGACCGGGCGGGTGAAGACTTTGCTGGAACAGCGGGCGCGCGAGTTGGGGCTGGACGACTTTAGCATGATCGGACCGGCGCCGGCATTTTTTAGCAAAGAACGCGGTAAATTTCGCTGGCATCTCATTTTTCGCTGTCAAAATCCTGCCCCGCTGTTGGCCGGTATTCCCTTGCTGCCCAACTGGCGCATCGATGTCGATCCGGTGGATACGTTGTAACATCGAGGGAGGGGTAATTTTCAGCTCTGCAGATGCTCGCCACGATAGATGGACTACCACTTACACAGTTAGAACCGCGGAGAAAAGACGTTCTGGCAGCAGCGAAGATCAAGGCTCATTATCCCGTTTCCTATGCCGATGCTTTTGCCATTGCGGCGGCGCGGGAGCTTGGGTGTCCACTGATGACAGGCGATCCCGAGTTTAAGAAGGTGGCGCATCTGGTGGAGATTGTGTGGTTGCAGTAAGGGAAGCGGAGGAATGACTTGTCAGACATAAACTGGGGCATGGGTGATCAAAAAAGCGAGGGGCAAAAAGCTTGTCAATTTTCTCATATATCTGACATCGATCATAGACATTTGACGTGAGTTGTCCTACAATGAGGCACATGTTTGTTCCCGGACGCTTGTCCGTTCATCTTCGATAACAGTTTGATAGTCCCACCCGTCCTTGATGGGCACATCACAGTCTGGAGTGTTTGTTTATGACCCAGGACAATCACAACGAGATCGATCTCAGTCTGATGGATGAGATATTCACACAATATCGCCATCAGGCTGGCGCATTGATTCCCGTATTGCAGAAGGCGCAGGAAACATACGGTTATCTGCCCCCTGACGTTTTGCAGCTCATTGCCAGGCAACTGAAGATTCCCCTGAGCAAAGTCTATGGGGTGGCCACGTTTTACGCTCAGTTTTACCTCGAGCGTCGCGGTCGGCACATATTGCGTTTGTGCGACGGCACAGCCTGTCATGTCAAAGGCACACCGATCTTGCTCACCTCCCTCGAAGATCATTTTCATTTGCAACCAGGAGAGACTTCGGAGGACAATGAGTTGACCGTGGAGATCGTGTATTGCCTGGGATCGTGTGCTTTGGCCCCGGTCGCTGTTTTTGATGGCAAAGTAATGGGCCGTATGAAGCAGAATGTGTTACTCAATACGATCAAAAAGAAGACGGATATCAACTAGATCCTGACCAGCTCCAGGGCTGGCACTGACTCAAGGAGAACCCAAGGAATGCAAACGACACTTGCAAAGGATCTAGCCGAACGGCAAGCCCTGGCGCATTCGCTCTGGCAGGACAAAATCCAGGCCGACGTATACATTACGATCGGGATGGGAACCTGCGGCATAGCTGCCGGCGCTGGCGACACTGTTGTGGCGATTCAACGTGAATTGGACGCCCGGGGCCTGAAAGTTGCCATTAGTCAAGTAGGGTGTGTGGGGATGTGTTCGTACGAACCCATGATGGAAATCCAGGCACGGGGCCGGGAGCGCATCAACTATGGCAATGCCATGGCGAAGTACGTCAAAGAGATTTTCCGACATTATTTTGATGAGGGTGAGTTGCGAAAAGCGGTTATTGTAGGACGCGCTATCCCTACCATTTCCGAATCCCACGGCCATCAACTTCATTCCCTGAGTTTCGTGGGGCCAGAGGATGGCCAGTATATTCCCTTCCAGTCGAAACAGCTTCGTATTGTACTCAGCAATTGCGGCTTGATTGATCCGGAATCGATTGAGGATTATCTGGCTGTCGATGGCTACAGCGCCCTGCAACGGGCTCTGTGCGAAATGACCCCCGAAGAGGTGATTGCCGAAGTGTTGGATTCGGGCCTGCGCGGGCGCGGGGGAGGAGGTTTTCCGGCCGGGTTGAAGTGGAGATTTGCCCGCCAGACGCCCAGTTGGCCCAAGTACGTCATCTGCAATGCAGATGAAGGAGATCCCGGCGCCTTTATGGATCGTTCCGTGTTGGAGGGCGATCCCCATTCTGTGATCGAAGGCATGATTATTGCGGGCTATGCCATTGGCGCTGAGTACGGTTACATTTACGCCCGGGCCGAATATCCGCTGGCGATCCATCGCCTGAACATTGCCATTGCTCAGGCCCGCGAGCTGGGGTTGTTAGGAGAAAACATTCTGGGTTCGGGTTTTAACTTTGAGCTTCAGATTAAAGAAGGCGCCGGTGCTTTTGTGTGCGGTGAAGAAACCGCGTTGATGAATTCGATTATGGGCGAACGCGGCCAGCCCTGGCCTCGCCCGCCCTATCCGGCCGTCGCCGGCGTGTGGGGACAGCCTAGCAACGTGAATAACGTCAAAAGCTATGCTTACACGCCGCGCATCCTGCGTATGGGCGCCGACTGGTTCAAATCGTTGGGCACCGAAGGCAGCTCGGGGACAGCCGTATTTGCGCTAACCGGGCAGGTCGAACGTACCGGCTTGATCGAGGTGCCCATGGGCATCACGCTGCGCGAGATCATCTTCGATGTGGGCGGAGGCATCGGCGATAACAAGCATTTCAAAGCTGTGCAAACAGGTGGCCCCCTGGGGGGATGTTTGCCCCGCACTTATTTGGATACGCCAGTGGATTTTGATTCGCTGCGCGCCGCCGGCGCAGTGATGGGGTCGGGCGGCATGATTGTCGCTGACGAAACCACCTGCATGGTGGAATTCTCCAAGTATTTCATGCAATTTGTGGTCGACGAAAGCTGTGGAAAATGTCCCCCCTGCCGCATTGGCTCCACGCGTATGCTGGAAATACTGGAACGCATCACCGAAGGCGAAAGCACGTTGGCTGATTTGGATGAAATCAAGCGGCTGGCCAGGGGAATGCAGCAAGGCTCGCTTTGTGCTTTGGGCCAGTTGGCGCCTTCGCCCGTCCTATCCGTCCTCCGACATTTCGAAGATGAATTCATCGCTCATATCGAAGACAAGGAATGTCCCGCCTGTGTTTGCAAGGCTTTGATTACGTATCGCGTCATTCCCGATAATTGTACAGGCTGTATGGTTTGCGCTCGCAATTGTGCTTCCGATGCGATTTCAGGAGAAAAATTGCAGGTTCATGAGATCGATCCGAGCCTCTGTATCCGCTGCGGTTTGTGCTATACCGTTTGTAATTTCGATGCCATTGAAATTATTTCACCCCGATGATGCTGTGTTGTTGACAACCGCAACATAACGACATCGTATTCATTTAACACGTGTGTGAGGAGCGAGTCCATGCCCATTCATCTCACCATCAATGACAAAGCCATCACTGTCCCCGAAGGCGCCACCATCCTCGAAGCCGCTGGCGCCAACGGAATCCATATCCCCACCCTCTGTCATCATCCCGATCTCACCAATGTCGGCGCCTGTCGTATGTGTGTGGTTTCGGTGGAACGGGCGCGCGGGGTGCAGACGGCTTGCACCACACCCGCAACCGAGGGCATGGTCGTCAACACCATGAGCCCCGCGGTCGTGGAAACCCGCAAGTTTGTGCTGGAAATGCTGCTGACCGACCATCCCAACGACTGCATGACCTGCGAAGTCAATGGTGATTGTGAGCTGCAGGACCTCGTTTACGATTATGGCGTGAAATGGCCTGAGCACAATGGCAGACGCCATCAATACGAAATTGATCCTGACCCCAACCCTTTTATCTTCATCGATCGCAACAAGTGCATTCTCTGCGGTCGTTGTATCCGCACCTGCGATGAAATCCAAAATCGCAGCATATGGAGTTTTGCAAACCGCGGTTTCGAGAGTAAGTTGGTGGCAGGGGCCGATCAGCTTATGTTGGATGCTGGCTGTGAAAGCTGCGGCCAATGCGTGGCTTACTGTCCGGTAGGAGCCCTCTTCGATAAGATGAGCCTGGGCAAGGGGCGCGCCAACCAGGCCGAAAAGGTGCGCACCACCTGCGGCTATTGCGGCGTGGGCTGCAACTTCGATCTCAACGTGCGCGATGGCGAGATCGTGCGGGTCACCAGCGCCCATGATGCCCCCGTGAATGGCATGGCTTTGTGCGTCAAAGGCCGCTATGGCTACGACTACGTGAATCATCCCGACCGCCTGACTCGTCCCATGGTGCGAGTTAAATGGTTGGATGCAGAGAAGGTGGCCGAGCGAGTCGAGAGCGGGCAATGGACGTTGTTCAGCGAGGCAGAGCAGCGTCGCGCCAGCCTGAGCTATCGACGGACATCCGGCGATGGCAAATCCGTAGCCCCAAATCCGCAATCCCAAATTTCTGCCGACACCTTTGTAAAAACCGACTGGGATACCGCCCTCAACGTCGTAGCGCACAAATTCACCCAGGTTAAAAAAGAGCTGGGCGGCGAGGCTTTCGCCCTGTTTGCCTCGGCCAAGTGTACCAATGAAGAAAATTTCATCTTCAATAAGTTTACCAGGCAGATGCTGGCGACGCATAGTATCGACCACTGCGCCCGCTTGTGACACTCCGCCACAGTCGCCGGTCTGGTGACTTCCTTCGGCAGCGGTGCCATGACCAACTCCATCGCCGACATCACTGAAGAGAGCCAGTGCATCTTCATTATCGGCTCCAACACCACCGAAAACCATCCTGTCATCGGTACGAAAATCCGTGGTGCCAAGCGCCATCGCGGGGCCAAGCTGATCGTGGCCGATCCCCGGCGCATCGACATCACCGACTACGCCGACCTGCATCTGCGCCATACCCCCGGCACCGATATCGCCCTCCTCAATGGCCTGATGCACATCATCCTGCGCCAAGGCTGGCAGGACGACGAGTTCATCACCAATCGCACCGAGGGCTTCGCCGAGCTGAAAGCAGTTGTAGAAAAATATACGCCCGAGGTCACCAGCGCCATCACCGGCGTGCCCGTCGCGGATATCGAGCTGGCGGCGCGCATGATGGCCGAAAATCGACCGGGTGCATTGATCTATGCCATGGGCATCACCCAACACACCACCGGCGTCGCCAATGTCATGAGCTGCGCCAATCTGCAGATGCTGTTGGGAAACATGGGGAAACGCGGGGGCGGAGTCAACCCTTTGCGGGGTCAGAACAACGTTCAGGGCGCTTGTGATTTGGGCGGCCTGCCCAATGTCTATCCTGGCTACCAGAAAGTGACTGATGCGAAAGTGCGCGAGAAATTCGAGAAGGCCTGGGGTGTGCCGCAACCCGATAGTGTGGGCTTGACGGTGACCGAGATGCTCAAAGCCGCGGAAGAAGGCAAGGTGCATTGTCTCTACATCATCGGTGAAAACCCGATGACCAGCGATCCCGACCTCAATCACGTGCGCTTCTCCCTGCAAAAAACTGAGTTCATCGTCTTGCAGGAGCTTTTCTTCAGCGAAACGGCCCAATTCGCCGATGTCATCTTCCCGGCCGCCAGCTTTGCCGAAAAAGAAGGCACCTTCACCAACACCGAGCGCCGTATCCAGCGGCTGCGCAAAGCCATCGACCCCCCGGGCGAGGCCAAAGAGGACACCTGGATCATGTTCCAACTGGCCAAACGCATGTTGGCGCTGGGTGCCGCCACCCCCGATCCCGAAGCGCCCTATGGCGATTGGGAATATCGTGACGTCACCGATATCGAAGAAGAGATCAACGCCCTCACACCCATTTATGCCGGTGTGACCTGGGAACGCCTGGAAGCAGGCGAGGCGCTGCACTGGCCGGTGCCCTCTCCCGACCATCCGGGCACACCCATCCTCCATACCCGGCAATTCAGCCGCGGTAAAGGACTTTTTGTGGGCATGGATCATGTGCCCCCGGCAGAATTGCCTGACGAGGAGTATCCCCTGATGCTCACAACCGGCCGCGTGATCTATCACTGGCACGGCGGCGAGATGACCCACCGGGCGCGAGGGCTGGAAGCCATGTATCCCGAAGCCCTGGTGGAAATCCATCCCAAAGACGCCAGGAAAGCCCACATTAGCGATGGTGACCTCATGAAAGTGGCTTCGCGGCGCGGCGAAATCCTGGCCAAAGCGCAGATCACCGACCGCGTCGAGCCCGGCCTTATCTTCACCACCTTCCACTTTGCCGAATCGGCCGCCAATTTCCTCACCAATCCTGCGCTCGATCCGCAAGCCAAGATTCCGGAATACAAAGTCTGTGCGGTGAAGGTAGAAAAAGCGTAGCTCTCCCTTTGGTCTGAACCCAAACAAGGCCTCGGCGGTCATGGCAACCGCTGAGGCCTTTTGCTGTTGTTTTTTTCCCGGCTTCCCTCAGGAACCACGGCTCTTTTGGATTTTGTGGGGGTCACAGTGGCACCCCAGAGATGCGGTGGAACCGAAATCACTTGCAGTTCTGCTATTCCATGGGGGTCAGCCAGCGGGAGTCCCGGTCGCCTTCAGCGGCCCAGCCCTGCCAGCCATTGGCATGGCGCAGGCGCCACCAGCGCAGGCCATCCAGGATCACGGGTCCCTGAATCACATCCAGCAGGATGCCGGGGCGAATACGGCGGTTGATCACTCCGTCTTTGCCGGGCTCGAAACGAATCGTGAGCACGCGTCTCGGCGACACCGAGACGGTGACGACATCGCCCAGGCGCAGCGAACGGTTCACTGGCCGCGGTTCGCCCACTTCGCCATCGAGCCACACTTCCTCGGCGTCTCCGGCGGCCACCCAGCCGCCGAGGCCATAGCCATCATCCACCTGCCACCACACGTAGCCATCGGCCAACACAGGTCCATCCACCACCTTGACCACAGCGCCGGGGGCGAAACGACCCGCCCGCTCGGCCTGGGTGGATGGCGCCCCGCGGATGTTGAGGCCTGTGCGGGCGACGACGCGGGCCGCAGAGCCCAGGCGGAGATTCGTCACAACCGTCGGGGTGGGGTCAACCGCGGGGGCGTCGGGTGTTGCGGCGGAGCTAATCACGCCGGTGGGGGTGGGAGGCCGCGGGGGAGAGGGGGTTGGCAGAGACGTGGCCAAAGGGGTGGGGCTGAATTTCGCAAGCGGTTGTGGCCGCGGGGCAAAACTGCCACAGGCTAACGAAAACAGCCATAAAATCAACAGGCCCACAAAGGGCTGCCAGGGGCGTTTGTGACCAGCAGTGCGGGGCGTGCAGCCAGATGCGGCTGTCAGATTCGGCTGCTTCATGGCGTCAGAGGATAGTCTTTCATGTCTGGCGCTCAATTTGCATCGTCATCTCCGCCCTGGTGAAACAGGTTCAGCCATTCTTCCACCTCCTGCCACGGAAGGCGCGGTTCGGCCTGCTGGCGACGGGGAGCAGAGCGGCGGTGTTTTTGTGGACGGGAGCTTCGTTCCATGAATTCGGCCAGGCTCAAAACCTGCGCCTGCAAATTCAGCACCGCCTGGCGTAAGACGATATCATTGCTAACGACCACCACATCCCGCCGCAGCATTTCCGAGCGCACTCTGTCCAGAATGACTTTGTCGGCCTTTGTGCGATACGCGGCTGCGAAAACGACCAGCACGCCCCCGCCCGAAAGGCTCCGCGACACCCCTCCCGGAATGCCGCCATCAAACACGACCACGATCTGTTGGTGCAGACGGGGCTGGCGGGCGCGCAACCACTGCACCAGGCGCCATTCGTCGTCTTCCTGGTGCAGACGGATGCCCGGCACAAGGCCGCTGCCAATCAGATTATGGCCATCGATAAGGATCATAAGCGAGAGAGGAACACGGAACCGTGACGCGGGCAGCGTGTTATGGTAGGTGCCACTCCAGAATGCCGGCCGGCGTGAGGTTATCGAGCTGCAAATACCACTGGGCGGCATCAAGCAGCGCTTGCTCGGGGATGAGACCAATCAGTTCGGCATTGTGGATGCCAACTCCGTAGCGGCTGGCTTCGCGGCGCACCATCTCGGTGACGCGATGCAGAGGCGTGCGGGTGTAATCCAGAAAATTCATCGAGACCTGCGCTTGCCCCTCTACCAACAAACCCATTGCCTGCAAATAGCGCATGCCGCCCGATGAATGACGGATAGCTTTGGCGATCTTTTTGGCGATTGCGACGTCGGAGGTCGTGAGATAGAGGTTGTAAGCGATGAGGGGCGGGCGGGCGCCGATCACTGTGGCCCCGGCCGCGCCCAGTTGCGCCGGGCCAAAGTCGGGCCGACGCTCCTCTTCCCCGGCCGCCAACGCTGCTTTCAGGCCTTCGTACTCGCCCTTACGAATGTGGGCCAGTACCTCGCGGTCGGGCCGGGCGGCGGCTTTGTAATAGAGGTAGGTGGGGATATGCAGTTCGGCGCTGACCCGCTGCGCCAGGGCTCGAGCCAGTGCCACACATTCCTCCATGCTCATTTCACGGATGGGCACCAGCGGCACCACATCGGTAGCGCCAATGCGGGGATGCTCGCCCCGCTGTTGGTTCATGTCGATCAGTTCGGCGGCTTTGGCAATGCCGCGGAACAGGGCTTCGGTCACGGCCGCGGGGGCGCCGACCAATGTTACCACGCTACGATTATGATCGGGATCGGAAGAGTGATCGATTATGCGGGCGCCTTCGACGCTGCTGTAGGCAGCGAGAATCGTATCGATGACGTCCTGGCGACGGCCTTCGGAAAAATTGGGTACTGATTCGATGATTGCGGACATAAGTGCCTCGATGGTGGGGTAACGTGAGAGAGAGATGTTGCAGATGATAGCCCTGTCTTACGGAAGGCACACGTTGCTGCCCAGGCGCAGCAATGCCGAGGATTTCCCGGCATTGGCGGCCTAATGAGGGCTGTGGGGCAGGGTTCTGCTGTTATGAGTTCATTGTACCCAGCGTCGGCAACAGCGCCAAATCGGGCGGTTGGTGAATGGGTAAGTGGGCTGTCGTGTCAGTCATGGTGAGCACATCCCGCTTTCTCTGTCACTCATGGAGGAGGAGCGGCACCTTGGGGGCAATGTCACCCTGAGTGAAGCTCTGTCACCCTGAGTGAAGCGAAGGGTCTGATGGTACATGTGACGGCGAGATGCCCTTCGGCCGCTCTCAGGGCAGGCTTCGCTGGTGGTGGTTCATGTGATGTGCGTTAATGACTTGCATGGGCGGCGGCGGGAAAGAGGTTGGCGGTTAGACTCATTGGTGCACACCCGTTTACCGGCGCGAATTGACAGGCAACACCCTTGCCCCTTAAAATGCCCCAGGCGTGAACGGTTGGCTCGTGTGCGTCTTTCGTGCCCAGCATGACGTGTTTACGACCGGAGGTCGAGTTTTCCCGATGTTAGATTATCGAAGTCATTTGAGTGTTACTGTGTGGGCGGCGCTGCTGGTATTGGTACTGGGCGCCGTCCTTACTTTGCCCGATCGGGCGTTTGTGATCAACGTACTGGGTTCGCCCGTACGGTTTGCCATCAGCAGTGCCGGCCTGGTGGGACTGGTGGCCGTCACAGTCGTCTGTGCCGGGTTTGAGGCGGCATTACAGACGCATCCGCGCAAGGACCTGCTGCGGCATACCTACCGATATTGGGGCCTGCCGGGAGCCACGGTGATGACAGCCACGCTGACGTTGGCACAGCTTACGAATAAGGGCTTGTGGCTGCTGGGCCTGGGTGTGACGGCCGTGATTTTGATCACTGTTTTGTGGGCCGAATATCATGTGCTCGATGTCGATGCGTCCGACTACCGGCGCTGGCGGCTGGTGCTGAATGCGGTGGCCTTTGTGCTGGTCGCCGTGGCTTTGATTAGCATTTATCAGGGTCGGACACGTTCGCTGGTTTCGGCGCCCCTGGTTGGCAGCATCACGATGCTGGTGGCGCTGGATTTGCTGCGCGAAACCACTGCGTCCATACGCGTCGCTCATCTTTATGCAAGCGTCATTGCTTTTCTGATGGCGCAGGCCACGTGGTTGCTCAATTATGCCGCTTTTTCGGCTGTGCGTGTGGGGTTGGTCATGCTGGTGGTGTTTTATCTGCTGGTAAGCTGGACGCAATTGGAGCTGCACGGGCGGTACCATTTGCGGCGCGGGCTGGAATACCTGGTGCTGGCCGGGGGGATGGTGCTGGTGATTGTGGCAATTCTTTGATTTGCAATTAAACTTTACGCGCGCCCGTATCGTTCCCGAATGGCGGGCGTCTTTAATTGCAGCCAGGATGCTGCAATGCTTGGGTGGGAAGGGGGAACCTGCCTTGCTTTGGCACATCCTGGCCCTCATTGTTTTTATTTCGGCAAGCGAGCCCCTCTCGATTGCCGGACAAGTCAAAAGCACATTATAGGCAGTAAAAAACCGTTGGGGGACGCGTTTTTGAAAGCCAGATAATGTGCCTCAGACACAGAAAAGGACAGCCACACAAGGCTGTCCTTTTTGTTGGGGGATGGAATAGGGAATGGGGTCAGGCGGAGGGGCTGAATTCCTTGAGGTGGCGCTTTTCATGAATGATGATTACGCGAAAGACGCCTGTCACCGTGGTATCAAACCCGCCGGGATGCCGGCCTCCTTTCTCCCAATCATCATCGATCACGGTATCCAGCAGGGCCAGGGTGGCGCTGCGATTCTGCCGGTACTCGGTCAGAATCTCGGCCAGACTCCGTTGGACGCGCAGGGCAACCTGTTCGTCGTTGAATGTATCGAGATCAAAACCCGTCATGGCCAGCGAATCATCGGCAAGCAGGCGGCGGATCACCTGGCAGTGGCCGATCTCGGCCGCGGCCAGATGGGCGAGAACATCCTGATTGCGCCAGTGGGGGTTTGTGCTGGGTTGGGCGGCGGTATTTTCATCCCAGCCGTTTACAATTTTCAGCACCGCTTCGTGGCTGGCGATCAGACGCTGGCGAAGTTTATCATGCGGGGTCATGGCGATTTTCTCAGAATAAAATGTGTGGTTAGGGAACGATTTCGTAACCACCATCCACGATGATGGTCTGGCCGACGATACTTTTGGCCATGTCGCTGCACAAAAAGCTGACGAGATCAGCGATTTCCTGCGGTGTCACAAAGGAGCCGGTGGGCGTGCGGGCACGAGCAGCGGCAATCATACGCTCCCAGGCGGGAAAGTGCTGCAGGGCGTCGGTGAGCACGGTGCCGGGGGAAATGGCGTTGGCTGTGATGCCGTATGGCGCCAACTCCACTGCATAATAGCGGATGAGCGTCTCGATGGCGGCTTTGCTCACACCCACGATGCCATAATTGGGCAAGGTCCGGCGTGCGCCCATGGAGGTGATGCCGATGATACGCCCCCATCCCTTTGCCTTCATCCCTGGGGCGGCTGCTCTGACGCCATGAAACAAGGAACGGGCATTGATGTTCATGGTCCAGTCCCATTCCCGATCGTCTTGCTCCAGCAAGGGGCGCGGCACTCCCGAAGCAGCGTTGGCAATGAAGATATCGACGCCTCCAAAAGCGTCTGCTGCCTTCTCTACCAGATGCACCACCTGCTCTTTGCGACCCACATGGGCTTTGACGACAATGGCCTGGCCGCCCGCCTCCTGCACGGCGATGGCAGTCTCTTCGGCCGGGGCGCGGTTGCGAAAATAGTTGACGGCGACGTTGGCGCCCTGACGACCGAGTTCGATAGCAATGGCGCTGCCAATCCCTCGTCCCGATCCGGTGACAACGGCAGTTTTTCCCTGAAATCGCATAAGAGCTTATTTTCCTATAAGGGCGCGTAAGAAGAAGAGTAAGTTGGCGGGGCGTTCGGCCAGGCGCCGCATGAAGTATGGATACCAGGCGTGACCATAGGGCACATAGATGCGCATACGATGCCCGGCCTGTACCAATCGTTGCTGCTCGTCGCGGCGGATACCGTACAAGAATTGAATCTCCCAATGATCGGGAGAGATGTCCTGAGCGGCAGCATAATGGGCCACGGCATTGTACACAAAATCGTCGTGCGAACCAACAGCCAGGCGGGCGCCTTGGGCCCGCGCCACGGGGCTAAGTAGCGTACGACTGAGAGCAATCATTTCGTTACGAATGGTGGTGCGATCGCGCCAGACAATGGTCGCAGCTTCGTCATAAGCGCCCTTCACCAGGCGCAGATCGGCGATCCCCTCCGCCATCAGCGCCCGGACATCCTCTTGGCTACGGAACAAATAAGCCTGCACCACCAGTCCCACATTCTCAAATTCCGTTCGCAGCCGCCGATAAATGGCCAGGGTTTTCTCTACGAGACCCGATTCTTCCATATCGATGCGCACAAAACGCCCGTTTTTTTGGGCGACCGCCACGATTTCGCGCACGTTCTCATAGCAGAACTCGGGATCGATGTGTACTCCCATAGCCGACAGTTTCAGCGAGATACCGCTCTGCAGATTGTGTTGGGCGATCTCCGACAATAAGACCTGGTATTCCTGGGCATTCAGGCGAGCCTCCGCCCGGTCGGCGACGTGTTCGCCCAGATAATCGACCGTGGCGTTCATGCCTTGCTGGTTCAGTTGTCTGATTACCGCCAGTGCTTCGGCCCTGGTTTCCCCGGCCACAAAACGGCGTGCGGTTTTGCGCGCTATCGGTAATTTTTTGATCATACGTTGCAGTTTTTCACTGCGTGATAGCGCAATCAACGTGCGTCTGAGCATGGTAAACCTCTCATAAACAGCGGAACGGGGAAAAAGAATAACGACGTTGTTATCTCAGTACCTGGACACGGGTGTTTTCTATCTTCGACACAGATTCATACAGATTTTCACAGGATCAAAAGGAATTCAGCCCAAAAACCAGTGACATCTGTGCTTAGAAATGGACTTGTCAAACGACATATTTGCTTTTCGCCGGACTCCAGTCAGTATAACACAAATGGCAGAGGGGGCATGGGCGCATTGTCAGCGTGAGATGATGTCGCTGGAATGGTAGGCGTTCGAGAATAGCAGCCCCTGTTTTTGCGGCCGGCGTCGCATCAGGCGCTGTTCGTGCCAGGCCTGGCTGAGCACGAAGCCGGTGCCCAACAGGTAGAGGAGCGGCAGCGGTGCTAATTGCCACTGTTGGGTGCGGACGATGACTAACAGGGTAAGGAGGGCATACACCAGGGTCAGGAATTCGGGGAGTAGTTGGCGGGCGAGGGAACTTTCGGGGAGTGCCAGGGTGCGGGGGCCGTCACCTTGCTTGGGGGTGCGTTCGAAGGCGCCCCCCTTTTGCAGCAGGCCCGATACCACGGCCTGACCCATGGCGGGCGAAAGCCCCAGGGAAATCAGGGCCAGGAAGGGCAGGGCCCACAGCCGCCGCAATCCCTGCTGACCGCGCAATTGGTGTTGGGCCAGACCATACATGAGAAAGGGCGCCACCGACACCAGGGAGGAGATGGTGCCGAGCAGGGGCACTGACATCTGGCCGGGAGCCGCTAACGCCAGGGGCAACGATAATGCCAGGAGGAGGAGCAAGGGCAGATGGATGGCGTAGCCCCCCAAATGGAAGAGGGCGTAAAGTCGTTTGCCGAGAGGAAGATGACTATGCACTACAGCCCCGGCGAGTTTGCGCAGGGTCTGCATCGAGCCTTTGGCCCAGCGCTTTTGCTGGCGCTTGAAACCGGAAATGAGGGGCGGGACTTCGGCCGGCACCGTGATCTGATTCACATAGGCGCCGCCCCAGCCTGCCAACTGTACCCGATAGCTGAGATCGAGGTCCTCGGTCACGGTGTCGCTGCTCCATCCGCCCACGCTGTCGATGGCCACACGGCGCCAAATGCCACCGCTGCCGTTAAAGTTCTGCAAAAAACCGGAGGCAGAGCGTGCTTGCTGTTCGATGGCGAAGTGGCCGTCGAGGGCCAGGCTCTGGGCGGCTGTCAGCGCACTCTGCGACCAGTTGAGGTGCTCCCACCGGCTTTGCACAAAGGCCAGTTGGGGATGGTTGATCAGCACCGGCAGGATGCGGATCAACCAGTCGGATTCCGGGACAAAGTCGGCATCGAAAATGGCGATATATTCGCCTTTTGCAGATTGCAAGCCCGCTGCCAGTGCCCCCGCTTTGTACCCCTGCCGGTGCCAGCGGTGGGCGTAGACGACCCGGATACCTTTTTTACGCAGTCGCGAGACACCTTGCGCCAGGGCAGCGGATGTCCGGTCTGTGGAATCATCCAGCACCTGGATTTCGAGTTTGTCGAGGGGATATTGCAGGCTGGCAACTGCTCGCACCACGCGCAGTGCTACCTGAGGTTCGTTGTAAATAGGAAGCTGGATGGTAACCTGGGGCCACTCGTCCGGCGCCTGTTGCGGGTGCAACGGCCAATCGTGACGGGGCCGGGATTTTCCATAAAGAAATATCGAAACAAGAAGAAAGCACCCATACAAGGTGAGTGCGATCCCGGCAAGCTGATAGAAGATAAAAAGTGTGTGGACAGGAAATGTCATGAAAGCTGGTGAGTACTCCGCTAGGATAGTGTGTGTGTGCTGAGATAGTTGAGCAGATCGATGCTCAGATGGGCGTAGGCGCGGGAGGCGTCAAATACTTGCGCCAAGGCGATATGTTCATCCGCAGTGTGGGCGAGCATATCGTCTCCGGGCCCGAAGCCCACTGTGGGGATGCCTGCCTCGCCCATGGTGTACACGCCATCCGTCGAGAATCCCCAGGTGCGCACCTGGGGACGCGTGGCCAGCGATTTTTCGAGCGAGGCACTGGTCTGGAGTAGGAGCGGGTTGTCCGCGGCCAACAGCCAGGCCGGGTACACTTCGGGGCCTTCGGTGTGATAGCCCGTGTAGCTGGTCGAGCGATAATAGCCTGTGTTCACGCGGCCGCGCACGTCTTCGCGTTGCAGCAGTGCTTCGATTTCGGCCAGCGCTCGCAGGGCTGTCTCGCCCAGGGTAAGGCGGCGGTCGATGACGAGATCGCAGCGGTCGGGAATGGCGTTGCGGCTGCCGGCTACAGTGGCCAGATGGGTGACGGCAATGGAGCCTTTGCCCAGAACGGCGTCTTCCATGAGGCGGGCATTCAGTATCTCTACGCCGAAGATGAGCCGGGCTGCTTCGTAGAGGGCGTTATCGCCCTTTTCGGGCGTCGAGGCGTGGCACGAGCGCCCCATTGTGGCCACCCGTATCTCCATGCGTCCCCGTTGTCCGCGCGAGATCTGCATAAGGGTGGGCTCTCCCAGGATCACCCAATCCGGGCGCAGTCCTTCTTCTTCGACCAGCACCCGCATGGCCATGCCTTCGGTGGGTTCTTCTTGCACGACCGCAACCACCACTACTTCGCCTGGCAATGGCACGCCTTGGGCGATGAGGATGCCGATGCCGTGCAGCATGGCGGCCAACGGGCCTTTCATGTCGACACTGCCGCGGCCATAGAGTTTTTGGTCGATGATCTCACCACCAAAGGGGTCGTGTTTCCAGGCGCTGAGATCACCCACGTTGACCGTGTCCATGTGGCCGTTGAGCAACAGGATTGGGCCTCCGGACTGGCCATAGCGTCCAATCACATTACCAATGCGGTCGGTATGAACGCTCTGAAAACCCAGGCGCTGCATTTCGGTGGCGACGATGCGGGCGACAGAAGCTTCTTGGCCGGAAAGACTCGGCGTTTGCACCAGGTGTTGTAAGAAATCGGTGCATTGGGCTTCTTGGGCTGCGGAAAGTCGCAGGTTTTGTCTATCGTAGTTGGCTGAAGTCATCGTGAACTCTATGAGGAGGATGTGAAAGGCTGGACCGGCGAAGCGTAAGTCCTTAGCTGGTGGGGATTTTTCCTTAGCGTCAGGCGCATCCGTGATGCGGCGTTTTCGCCGCTTAACCCGCCGCATCACGGATGCGGCTAACGCTTGCTAACCGTAGCGCTATTTACGCCTGCGGGTACTAGTAGGCACCTTCGCCCAGGAGAACTTTGGGCATGGTACGCAAAAGAATGCTGACGTCCAGCGCCGGCGTCCAGTTTTCAACATAATAAATATCCAGCAGCATCATTTCTTCAAAGCTGAGGTTGGAACGGCCCGAAATCTGCCATAATCCGGTGATACCGGGCAACACATCCAGGCGTTTGCGGTGCCAGCTTTCGTAATCGGCCACTTCTTCGGGCAGAGCCGGGCGGGGCCCGACCAGACTCATGTCCCCGCTCAGCACATTCAATATCTGCGGCAACTCGTCCAGACTAAAGCGGCGAATGATGCGACCCACGCGCGTCAGGCGGGGATCGTCTTTGATCTTGAACAGGGGGCCGTCGGCTTCGTTCAACTCATCGAGTTGGGGTCGCAGGTCTTCGGCCTCGATGATCATCGATCTGAATTTGTACGTGCGGAAGACGCGGCCATCTTTGCCAATGCGTTCCTGCACAAAAAGAGCCGGACCGGAGGAGTCCAGTTTGATCGCCGCTGCCACCAGCAACATGATGGGGAGCGCCGGTATGAGCATGAGGGTGGCCACGCTGAGATCGAGCAGGCGCTTGATGGCAAATTGTGGGCCGGCGATGGTGCCGACTTTGATTCCCAATAGGGGGATGCCATCGAGTACCTCAAAATCGACGCGGTCCAGGCTCATCTGCAACACATCGGGCACCACGCGGGTGCGGACATGTAATTGTTCGCAGATGTTGAGAACACTCATGATGCGGCGATGGTATTGCCATGGCAGGGTGACGATCACTTCGTCAACCTGGTTTTGCACCAGGATTTGGGAAAGATTATCGATGGAGCCCAGGGCGCTGTAGGGGCCCAGATTGCGCTGGCCCCGCTCGGGGTTATCATCGAGGAAGCCAATCACCTTGTAGCCGAGATTGGGCTTGGCAAGGAGCACCCGCATAATCGTGCGGCTGACCTCGCCCGCCCCCACTAGCAGCACCCGGCGGATGCCAATGCCCTGCCGCCGCAACCAGCGCAAGATCTGGCGATAAAAGATGCGGCTGATGGTGGTCAGCACCAGGATCAGGGCGCCGGCAATGCCATAGACCAGCCGGGAATGGTACGGCGGCTGAAACATGTAGTTGCCCACCATGACGATGATGGTGATGATGGCTGTGGCATTGAGCAGCCGCGAAAACTCGGTCAGAAAACTGACCCCGCGAGGCAGACGGTAGACGCCCTGCACATAAAATGCCAGCAGCGTCAGGCCGGCCGTGAGTAGCGATATCCAAAAATAAAAACTAAAGTCGGTGTAGGATGCCGGATCAACGCTGCGATACCATTGCAACTGATAGCGCACATACCAGGCGGTGTAGAATGCAAGTACCACAAGCAAGATGTCGAAGGCGACGATGATGGCGCGATGGTGGCGAATCAGTCGTTCACGCATTGTGGGTACTCTGTAAAACCTGTTGATAAACGTGAGCGGTGGCAGCGGCTGTGCGATCCCAGCGGAATGAGGCTGTGTGCGCGAGGCCAGCCTGACGCATGGCCTGTTGGCGCTGGGGTGAGCCGAGTACATCGTGTATGGCTGCGGCCAGGTTGTCGAGCTGTCGGGGATCGACGCATAATGCGGCGTCTCCGGCGACTTCGGGCAGGCTGCTGCAATCGGAGGTGATGCTGGGGATGCCGCAGGCCATGGCTTCGGCCAGCGGTAGTCCAAAGCCTTCGTAAAGAGAGGGATAAACAAACAGTGTGGCGCTATTGTAAAGCCAGGGCAACCTGTCGAGGGGGACGAAGCCCAGAAAATGCACGTCGTCGGCCAGCCCCAATGCCTGCACGCGGGCGAAGATGGTGTCGTAATACCAGCCTTTGCCTCCGCCAATGACAAGGGGCAGAGGCTGATCGGTCAGGCGCCGATAGCGGGCATAGGCGTCAAGCAGGCCGATATGATTTTTGCGCGGCTCGAGGGTGCCCACCGTGAGAATGAACTGTTCGGGCCAGCCGGCTTTTTGGCAATAGGCTGCCACGTCGGCAGGAGCTAAGGGCCGATAAATCGGGTCGACACCGTTGTAGATGACGGTGATTTTGGCGGCGGGAATACGGAAGGTGTGCTGGATATCGTGTGCGGTGGCCTGAGAAACGGCAATGACCCGGCGGGCGCGGCGGCAACTGCGGGCGGTCATACGGCTGAGATAAAGACGATTCCCCGGGCGAAAGGCCTGCGGATAGTGCATAAAGCTGAGATCGTGTACTGTGACCACCCCGGGAATATGGCTCAGGAGCGGCAACGCGTGTGCCAGCCCGTGCATCAGTTGCAAACCCATGCGTTTAGCCAGCCCCGGCAACATGCTTTGTTCCCAAATGATACGTTGCAGGGGATGCCGCACCCCTAACAGGGGATAGTGCAGGTGGAGGCCCCGGGGGGGGACGTAAGCGCGGTCACCTACAAACGCGTGCCAGTCAACCTGCGGATCGGTGGCGGCCAGGTGGTGCAGGAGTTGATGGCTGTAGGTGTGTAAACCCGCGCTGCGATAGCTGGATGCCGTGGAAAGGAGGGTTGCAATCAGTCCGATATGTGTTGCTGGAGGGGGGGTACTGGTGGCGCTCACCCGTTCATTATATGCCAAGTAAAAGCGGATTCGCCAATTATTCGCTTGCCGCGCGGCAGGGATCGCCCAACAAAAAACGGGCCGTGGGGCCCGTTTTGGAAGATGAGGCGGGTGCCGTGCGCATCAGGCGGTGGGAATGATGGTGACTTTGCGGTTGTCGCCTTCGCCCACGCTCTTGGTGATCACATCGCTGCGGTCACGCAAAGCCAGATGGATCAGGCGCCGTTCGCGGGCTGACATAGCCTCGAGTACCACCGTTTTGCCGGAGCTGGCCGCCCGATCTGCCATGGTGACAGCCAGCTTTTGCAGGCTGACGGTGCGGCGCTGTTTGTAGGCTTCGACGTCAATTTCGATCCGGGGCCAGTAGTGCAGATGGCGATTGGCATAGAGGCGCACCAGGTATTGGATGGCATTCAGGGTTTCGCCCCGGCGCCCGATGAGAATGCCCAGGTCTTCACCGGTGATGTTGAGATAATACACAGGCTCGTCACCGGCCTGTTCGGGGGCATGTGTTTCGGCTTCCACCCGGGTTTGCAGGCTCATGAGATCGAGCATACGTTGTAAGAATTCCTGACTCAGTTCCAGCACGCGTGTGGCTTCGTCGACGGCCTCCGCTGCTTCTGCCTCGGGCGCCTCTGCGACGGGCTCGACCGACGGCGGCGGTGCGACGGCGACTTCGGGTTCGGGTTCGGGCTCGATGTTTGGTTCTTCAGCCGGCGGGGCAGGCGCAGGATCGTCTGCGGGGAGAGAGCTATCAGTGGCCAGGGCAGAGATGCGAACAAGGGCGGGGCGGGCGCCCAGACCAAAAACGCCACTATGTCCTTCATCAACGATTTCGATTTGGGCGGTTTCTGATGTGAGGTTCAGATCCTTCAGGCCAGCTTCAATGGCTTCGGCTATCGTGCGACCAGAGTATTGGTTCATAATCCACCAGGGATGCGGGCGGGAGAGAGGGGTTTAGCGACGGCGGCGGCGTTTACGACGGGCACCGCTGGTGCTGGTTTTGGCTTTGGAGGCAGGTACGGTTTCCTGGCTGAGGCCTGCGGCCTCTTCTTGTTGCGCAGCTTGTCTGCTGGCAGTGAGAATGGACTTCGATTTGGCCTGGATTTCTTCTTCCCAGTGTTCTTTTTGCTGGTTGACATAGAGCTGTTGGGCCAGGGCCAGGAAATTGCCCACTACCCAGTATAGGCTGAGGCCTGCCGGCACCTGCAGGGCAAAGAAGACGAACATGCCGGTCATGAGCCAGCTCATTTGCCCCATCATGCCCGCCGCAGGGCTGTCGCTTGAATCACTTTGGGGCTGATTTTGCTGACCGGTCTTGAGCATGACGTACTGTGTGATGGCCAACAGGACAGGCAGAACCAGATAGGGCCAGATGTCGGGGTCCTGGAGTTTTGCCAGGCTGAAGTTGGATGTCAGCCAACTCATGCCATCGCGGTAATGCGGCTGCGAGATATCGGGGATGAAGAAGAAACGTTGATTAAGCAGACGGCCACTGACGGCGAGGCCGCTGTCGGAGGCCAGGCCCAGAATGGCATAGTAAAAGGCAAACAGGATGGGCATCTGCAGCAATGTGGGCAGACAACCCGCCATCTGTGCCTGGGTAATGCCGTGCTCCTGATAGAGCTTCATCTGCTCTTGCTGGAGCTTTTTTTTGTCACTGCCGTATTTCTTTTTGATGCGATCCAATTCGGGCTGCAGGATCTTCATCTTGGCCGATGCTTCACGCATGGAGCGCATTTGCTTGAGCCCCAGCGGCAAGAGCAACAAGCGGATGACCAGCGCCACCAGAATGATCGACCATCCCCATGAGTAAGCGATCCCCGCAGGCTGCAAGATCGAATCGTGGAAGAAGACCACCGTGGCGCGCAGCGGCGCGGCCAGGAATTCAAAGATGCCGGGCTTATAGACGGTCTGATTGTCGACAACGGTGATGCCACCGCAACCGCTGAGCAGAACGGCGCTCAACAAGAGCAGAGAAATAATTAATAACTTACGGTGAGATCGATTCACACTTAGCTCCATCACTGGCGACCGCGTGGGCGATGGTCAGGGGGTAGGGTGGTTGAAGGCAGAAAGATGTTCGGGGACAGGATCGCAGCCTCCTTCGTGGAAAGGATGGCAGCGGGCAATGCGTTTGATGCCCAACCATCCCCCACTCAAAAATCCGAAGCGCTCGATGGCTTCGTACATGTATTGCGAACAAGTTGGCTGATAGATGCAGGTGCTTCCCAAAGCCGAGGAAAGATAACGGCGATAGAAACGGATGATGGCCAGCGCTAAGGGTTTCATGAAGGGGTGAAACTGGAGGGAGGCGTACGCTGCAACTCAGCATCCTGCAGCAGCGTCTGGCAAGCGGCCGCCACCTCGTGAAAAGTGGCATGGACAATCGGCCGGCGCGCTATCAGGACGATGTCCCAGCCCGGAGCGATGTCTTGCAGTTGCAGGCGGATCGTTTCGCGCAGCAAACGTCGGGCCCGATTGCGTCGAACCGCATTACCAATCCGTCGGCTGGCAGTGAAACCAAAACGACTGTAGCGCAGATCATTGGGATGATAAAGGAGGACGACCAATGCGTGTTTGCGGCTACGACCGTGTTGGCGGACCTCCCGAAATTGTTGGCGTGAGCGTAAGCGATGCCGTCGATGCACTGAGCTGGTTCTTGCAGGCTAAACGGTCAGGCGATGACGGCCCCTCAGGCGCCGGCGTTTGAGCACATTCCGACCGCCGGGGGTAGCCATCCGAGCGCGGAAACCGTGTGTCTTAGCTCGTTTTCGTACTTTGGGTTGCCAGGTTCGTTTCGTCATTTTCGGTCTATCCTCGTGTTTATGGTTTCAATGATGGGCGTCTGATACAGACTTCCCAGCTAACAACAAAAAAGGAGGGAAGGCGATTGGGCCTTCCCCATACGCAACAAATGATTATACCCTGGACGGCAAGGAAGGTCAAAAACGTCTGGACTGTGATCGGTAGTGGGGGTGAGCAAGGGGCTGGTGGGTTGAAGTCCTTCGCTGCGGGATTGACGGCACAGCGGTTTCCTTTTAGAATGACATAACCCTGATTTCCTTTCCCCCAGGGTATTTCCCCTCTTTCTGACACCTTCAGGAGATTCCGTTATGCCGCCTGCAGCAACTGTATCTATTCTCGATTTCGATATCCGCGTGCTCAAGGCCGACACCGATACTTATCTGGTGACAGCCCAGACGCCCGAAAGCGGGCTGGCGCGCGGCATGCTCGATTGGCAGGCACTGAGCAGCGATGATTTCAAAGCCCAGCTACGCCAGATCAAAGAAGAACCCTATTCCACTGATGAAGCCCTATTCCGCAGTGTTGGGACCACGCTGTTCGATGCCCTGGTGCAGAATGAGATTCGGGACCTGTTTATCAGCGTGTATTCACAAAAGGTGCAGAACAACGAAAACGCCTACCTGCGATTGCGGCTCGATATTTTAGAAACCGCGGTTGATGTCGCCATGCTGCCATGGGAATTACTGGCCTGGAACGACATGTTTCTGGCCACCCAGATCAAGACGCTGTTCACGCGTCAATATCTCGACCTTCAGATAGGAAATATTCGTTCACTCACCATCGCCAATAAACCCCGGGCGCTGATCGTGATCCCGCGCGGTTCGGGGCTGGCCACGGACGCGGAAAAGCAGACGGTTGTCACGGCTTTGCAAAACGCGGGTATCCCTTACGACATCCTGGATGACAATGTCACCGTGCAAACGTTGGACGATCAGTTGGCGTCACAGCCTTATCACATCCTGCACTTTATCGGGCATGGCGAATTCCGGGAGGCAGATGATGGCGCCCTGCACGGTTCTCTGCGCTTCAATACCAAGCTGGGCGCAGAGGGAGACGACGAAAACGAAGAGTGGGTGGCTGATTCCCGCTTGCGCGCCTTGTTGGGCAATTACGAAAGCATCCGCCTTGTGGTGCTGAATGCCTGCAAAGGCGCCGAAGTCGCGGCTCAGGCCAGCGGCTCCGGGTTTATTGGCACGGCGCCGGCCCTGCTCAAGGCCCGCATTCCGGCTGTGATTGCCATGCAATACTCTATTCTCGATCCAGTGGCTTTGTTGTTTGCCGAGACTTTTTACAAACGCCTCACCCAACCGGGCCCCTGGGCCGGGCATGTGGATATAGCCCTGACGCTTGCGCGCAATGAGTGCTATGTGAATTTTCACCAGGATCGAGGCTTTGCCTCACCCATTTTGTATTTGCGAGCCCCCAATGGCCAGATTTTTAGCCTGGACAGCAGCGAGGAAGAAGCAGAGCTGCCGTCGAAGCCAGGCGGCTCTGAGTGTGAGGAAGTCCCACAGCCCGAAGAAGAAACGCTGTACAAATATCGGCACAGTCAGGTCGACACCATTGCCGCCGCCGCCAAAGCCCTGCAAGAAAACATCGCCACCACCCGACTCAATATCCAGCGGCTGCGCACGTTGCAGGTGGAGAATCCTGTGCTGGCGGCTGCCGAACGCGCCGATATTGCCCTGCCCAAACTACAGCAAAATTTGCAGGAAGCCATGACAGAACTGGATGAAATGATTGCCATCATCCGCTGGAAAGCCAACGATCTGTGCCAGAAGATCGTCAAAGAACGGCAGGAGATAGAGCAACTCAAGAATCGCGTCCAGGATCTTCGGTCGCAAAACCGGATTGTGCCGGCTGGGCTCAAGGGCGATATTGCCCGTCGCGCCGAGTTGGTGCGCAAAATGAAAATCCGCGCCGAAAAAGCAGAAGAGTTCCTGCAATTCGCTCTGCCCAACGCCTGAGGCATGGACAAACGCCTTGCCCGGGGCCAAAGAGTTCGCCCCGACAGCCTGCTGGCTGCCCTGCAGTTTCTTAAAGAACACGGTGGCGGGATGTATATGCACGAGCGCGGGGTCACTGCCGGTGGCCTCACCCCGGCAGGACAATGGCTCGACACGGGTCATCTGCACGAATTGATGGGCGTGCATTTATTTCGGGGCAAGCTGGTCATTGGCCTCAATATGCGCCACGCCGAGTTAGTGCATGCTTCATTGCTGCGAAAACAGGTGTTGTGCCTGGTCGAAAGTTGTGAAGTCAGTGAGCATCAGAGCAGCTCTTTGGGCCAAGACCTGCATGTTCATCCCTGGCCCGATACCGTGGCAGTGTTGGCGACGCTGGCGGCCGAAGTTGAAATGGCGCGTCTGACAGATCATGATCACGTCCAGCGAGATTGGGTGCCGTGGGACGAGGCGCTGCTGACTTTGCAGCAGGAACCGCAATTGCCGCTGGCTGTGCGTATAGATGCCTGGTCGGGGGCAGTTGGCAGTGCTTATGTCCCTATATCGGAGCTTCCTGCCCTGACATCAACGGTCGATGCTGCCGTGGTACACCTGCATCTTCGTGAGGACACCCAAATGGTAGGGGCCGTGCATATGGGTTTGATGACCGCTGCCCGCTTGCCCCTGCGCCTGTCTGCGGCTGAAGCTGCCTTGCAGAGCCACGGCCTACAGCCCGATTCTTTGCACCGTAGCGCCGACATTGCCCAGGCCGAACTCACGCAACATCTGCAAAATCTGGATGCTCCTCCCCCCTACAGCATTAACCCCACCGCCCATCTCATTCGAGTGGCGCTCGATCGAGCGGTCGCCCGCGCCCGCGCCGCTATTGCCTCATAACCGCGGGCTGGGCAACGGTCTCAGTGCTTGTCGCGGTCGTCAAAAGAATGATCATTCACAGACGATTGTTTTTCTTGCACATAGGTCCACAACAGGGCAAAACCTATGCCTACCAAAGTGAGAGCCAGCATCATTTTCATGCCTAATCAGTGCCTTGATGGAGGGAGTGGAGACTACTTACAGTATGGCAGATTGAGCTGAAATCTGCCTGAAAATGGGCGTCTGCTTCGATGACAGTTCTGTCATCTCGTGCTGCCGTTGTTCGTTTCCATCTGTAGCGTTATCCCTGCGATGGGGAACGCCGGTTTATGGAAATATCCTTCTATAAAATAGAACGTTCCTCCCCTAAATAAGTTGCGGCTGTAAGCGCCTTTTCAAGACATTGACAGTATTCACCCTTGCAGAATAGTCCTGCCGGGCCGTCGGCTATCGGCGCAAAAGCCGGGGGAGAGCGCGTATCTCGGGAGAGCGCAGTGCCCAGGCAGCAGCAGCATACACCATCAGTGCTATCACGCCGAAGACCACCGCCTGCACCGGCGCCGGCCACAGAGTCAGTGTTCGCATCAACAACAACACGACGACAGTCATGACGGTGCTGGCTGCCAGCGTCCTGAGCAGACTGTGCCCGACTGCCCGTTCATTCCAGCCGCCCAACCGGCCCCGCAGCAGCCACAACAGCACCGCCATCTCGGCCAGTGTTGCCACCGAGTTCGCCAGCGCCAGTCCCCCGTGCCCCAAGGGTTGCACCCACCACAGGCTGAGCACTATATTCATGGTTATGGCCGCAACGCCCACCAAAACGGGGGTCAATGTATCTTTCAGGGCATAATAGCCGCGGGCGACCACCTCGACCACGGCATGGCCGATCAGTCCCAAGGCATAGAAACGCAGCGCCGCCGCCGTCATTTGCGTGGCATGGGCGTCAAAGGCCCCGCGCTGCAACAGCAGGCTGATCAGAGGCACCCGCAGCAAAAACAGCAGAATGGCAGCCGGTACTGTCAAAAAAAGCAGCAGAGCCAGAATACTGCCCAATGTCGATTGCATGGCACCGCGCTCGCCTTTGGCCGCCTGATGCGCAAACGTGGGGAACGCTGCCGTGGCGATGGCCTGGGCAAAGATGCCCTGGGGCAGGAGCATGATCAGCCAGGCGTAGTTCAGGGCGCTGATCGAGCCCGGTGCCAGATGCGAGGCCAGAAAGATATTGACCATAAAATTAAGCTGCACCACCGCCAGCCCCAACATGCGCGGGGCCATCAGGCGCAGCACCTCGCGCACCCCAGCATCGGCCAGACTTATCGAGGGCCGCCAGCGGGCCTTAAAATGCCATAGCCCCGGTACCTGTACCAGCAGGTGTAATACGGCTCCCACCAGCACCCCCACGACCAGCGCTTGCACGCCCCAACGCGGGGCCAGAAACCAGGCAGCAAGGAGTATGGCCACGTTGTAAACCACAGGCGCCAGGGCCGGTAACAAAAAATGCTGATACGAATTGAGCACGCCCATCACCAGCCCACTGAGCCCAAAAATCACGGTCGAAATCAACATCCAGCGCATCAGCGAAATGGTGAGCGTTTGCTGCGCCGGCGAGAATCCAGGGGCAATAAGGTGCTCGACAATGGGGCGGGCGCTGAGCGCGGCCAACACGGCCAGCACGGTTAGTGCCAGTACCAGCAAATTCGCCACTTTGGCTGCCAGCTCCCAGGCGCCGGCCTCATCACGGTGCGCCAGCCGTTCGCTGAAAGTGGGGATGAATGCCGATGCCAGGGCGCCCCCGGCCACCAGAGTAAAGAGCAGATCGGGTAAACGAAATGCGGCCAGATAGGCATCGAGATCGGCACTGGCGCCGAAACGGGCGCCGATGACTATTTCGCGCAGTAGCCCAAAGGCGCGGCTGGCCACAAACAGCACCATCACCAGCGAGGCTGCCTGGGCAATGCGGGAAAGGGGCGTAGATTGTGGTGGGGTGGGAGTCATGGCTAAGACCGGATGACAGAGGATGTTCGTTGGGGAGGCACCGGCATTCCATTTTTACCCCATCAGCCCTTCATTCTGCAAAAGCCCACCCCCCCACTTTCCCCCTATTTGATATGTGGGCCGAGTCTGGCTACAATGAGGCCATCGTTTTTATGAGGTAGCTGCTCATGTCGTATCTGGCGGTGATCAATTGCGTGGTGTTACGGCCGCAATCGTGGTTGCGGCAGGGTCTTGTATTGGTACAGGGCCGTTCTGTGCGGGCGCTGGGACGCAGCGAGGCTGTGGAGTTACCTGTGACGTGTACGCTGGTTGATGCGGCGGCGGGGGTCGTGGCTGGCGCCGGAGCGGGGGATATGGCGGCGGGGTGCGATGGCGCCCACCTCAGCCCCCCCGACACCCTCCAGCCCCGGCTCGATACCGCGTCCCCGCTGGTGATCTGGCCCGGCAGTGCGGCAACATTTGCCTGTTATCGACACGGGCGCGTGGTCTGGGCGCTGCAAGACGGGCGCTTGATAGCGGATGCTCCTACTCCTCAGCCGACGATGCCCCCCGGTCAGACGTTTGCCTTGCAAATAGGGCGCTTTCTGCAACAGCATCCGGCGCATCGCCAGTTGCATTATCTGGGGGAAGAGAGATCCGCTCGCCGCAACGGCATCTGTTTTGTGTGGCAGTACGAGAACGCGTCCGGCAGCGTATACCAGGCCAGCCTGGGGATCGAAGTGCCCTCGAAAATCAAGGCTGGCTATTTTTACTGGAGCCCGGCCCTGCAGCAATCGACGGCGGATTGGTGTTTTTACAAGCTGCAATCTCCCCGACAGGTATTGGTTATTCCCTTGCGTACCACCCGGCATTGGCTGCGAACCCGGCTTGATCTGGCTGGGACAACAAAACCACAGCCTGTGCCCATCCATCGTGCTCAGGCAGCACTCCCACGATTACGTTTGCTACAGCTAGAAGACAGTTAGGCTGCGGGTGATCTGGGCGAACGCACCATTGGCATAGTGCTGCCATTGCGCCGTAGGAGCCACCATGATCAACTGCCAGCGTTGCCCCTGATAATTGAAGACGATCACCCGTACAGTGGCAGGCACACCGCTGAGACCGTAAGTTGTCTCGGCGGCCGTGCTTTGCGCTTGCTGTTGGGATACCATGGTCGCCTGGGGGGATGACCAGGTGGCGGGGTCAGCAATGCCGCCGGTGATCTGTGCGCTCAGTCTTTGCACGGCAATCCCCTTGGCCGAGCGGATGGCGATGCTGAGAGGCGCATTGGGGATGACATTGGGGCGGATGATGGCATAGAGCACCGGCTCCCCACCGGCGGTAGTCGTGCTGAGGTACATCGCACGTTCGGGAGTGCTTTGTTCCTGCACGGTCCATCCCTCGGGCGAACAGAAGTGCACACCCCACACAGCCACCTGTTCTACCCCGGCGCGGCAATACGGTCGGGCGCGTAATAGGTCGGGCGTGGGTGTGGGCGTGGGCGCTGGTGTGGGCGGCGGGATGACGGGAGCCTTGGTGGGGCGCGGTTGGGGGGTGGCCGTCGGCGAGGGCTGGCCGGTAGCGGTCGTTTGTTTCTGGCCCGTGGCCGCCGCTAACTGTTCATCCACACTGCGATCCACCGTGCCGACTGTCCCCGTCGCGGCTGTCGCCGGGGCGGGCACCAGCAATTGCTGGCCGATGTTGATGTCGTTGGGATCACTGAGGTTGTTCAGGCGTTGGATTTCGCTGACATTGATCTTGAGTTCACGCCCAATAGAGGCCAGGGTGTCGCCTGCCTGCACCACGTAAATGCGCGTGTTGGCCGCGGCCGTAGGCGCGGGGGCGGTGACGGGGGTAGCGACGGGAGCTGGCACCAGCAGGATTTGCCCTACTTGCAACTGATCGAGATTACCGAGTTGATTGATCTTCGCCAGGGTTTTGACATCGATCTGGAAGCGTTTGGCAATATTGTAGAGCGTATCCCCCGTTTTTACCAGATATTGGGTGTATGCAGGCTCTGCCTCGGCTTGTACCGATGCCTCACCGCCGCCCTGAGCGCTGACGGGTGCCTCAGCTACAATGTGCCGGGGCGTGGGCGTGGAAACGGACTGCATCGCGATGGCAGTGCCGCTGGCAAGGCCGGTTTCGGTGCTGGTGACAGTTCTACCCGGGGTCAGTGTTTTGGCCAGAACCTGCGTATTCGTGGTTCGCGCCCGCGGATTGACCGGGAGTTGGGGCAAGAGCACGGCGATTCGGCCGCGTAGCAGGAACAGAAGCGCGGCTACAGCCAGAAAAATGAGAAAGCCACGAGATCGAAGCATAGGTTATAAGTTGCCATGGGGGATGGGGGAAAGCAGGCGTCATTTGTAACAGCTTCAGCTTATCACGGACTTTATGTCTGGTCAATACCTTCGTCCTCGACAACGCCCGTTGAGGGGGCATCGGTGCTTTGCACCCACCATTCGTACAGGGGAACGAGCGCTGAAAGCCCCGGCAGCAGATATTCGACCGCGTCTGCGCCCCAGCCGATGACGTCTTCCGGCGTGGTGGCGGTGTGGAGTGTGAGCACTGTATGGGGTTCGGGGGTGATGTGCGTGAGACGATTGGCTATCTCGGCGGTCAGGGCCGTGCGGGGAATGGTGCACGCTTCGCGCCAGGTCAGTTCACCGTTTTCAAAACGCCAGCAGCCTCCCAGCACGCCCCCGCGATCATCTGCCAGATCAGTCAAGATCATGCCGTGAGCCTCAAACTGATGGAGGCACCATGTCAGCAATGGCGGACGCTGGAGAGCCCTGACGAACTTCTCCCAACCGGCCCCCTGGGCAGGGAACTGCATTCCCCAACGCAAGTGCTGGGGAGAGGCACTGGCAAACAGGCACGGAAGCCCGGAAACAGGGGGGAATTGATAGACCCGGCGGCGGGCAATATGCAGGGTGTTGGCGCCCGGGAGTCCCCATGTTTGGTAACGGCGGCCAAAGATACGCCGCAGCCGCAGGCGCAGTTGTCCCCCCAGCGCCCGACGATGCCGCCAATGGGAGCCGCGAACCGCTGTATGAAAATCGTGGGGCTGAAAGCCATAGAAGCTGATCATGTGCTGTGCCCGGAACGAAATGGAATGAATATATCAGTTTATCACGTTCGCTAGCGCTGACAAAGTGGCGTTTTGGGGCCGGGTGCGCTGTGCCCGCCGCGCCCGGCGTCGTGCCTGACCCCCAGGGCTGACGCATCAAAATTCGATAAGACCGCAAATGAGAACCGCAAATGAACGCGAATGAACGCGAATAATTTTTTAGCGTCCATTAGCGTCCATTCGCGGTTAAAAAAATGCACCACGACTCGTCATGATTGATCGCTGAAAAGTGTCCGGGTGAGAAATCCAGTTTTACAATTATGAGCGTCCCCACCAGAG
>JAADGC010000168.1 GCA_013152585.1 Chloroflexota bacterium | reverse complement strand
CAGCCTGATTCTGCTGTGCCAATCGATCACGTGCGCCAGTTCATGCACGATAGTTTGCCGGTTGAAGGTAACATCATCGGAATAGGGCATGCGGGGTGTGCATCACTTTTTGGAAAACCACCTGGTGATGACCCTTCGATCGCGCTCAGGGCAAGCGTCGCCGGGCTCCGTTTAAGGAACCACGATCACACTGGTCGATGTGCGGCCATCCACCTTGAGGGTGAGGGGACGGGGTAGTTGCACGTGAGCGACGTGGGGGGTTTCGCTGTGAATCGGTTGCGCTGTCAGCCATTCCCATTGCAAATGATCGGGAGCTTTGGTGCTGACTGTGATATAGCTGATGCCCAGGGTGATGAGGTTGTGAAAGAAGTGTGAACCATGGGAGGGTTCGACATTGAGGTCGTCGAGGGGTGTTTCGATCACCGCTCCCACGCCCGAAATATCGTGCCAGCGCACGGGGATGCCCAACCAGCGATCGGCTGTGCCCCAGCGGCCGGGACCAATGAGGATGTATTTGCGCTTTTGCTGGAGCAGCAGGGCGTTGAAATGGCTGATTTCGGCGGCAACGCTTTGGCTTTGCTGGCGCCGAAAGGCCTCGGGTTTCACGTATACGATATCGCTTATCTCGTTGTTGATGCCATTTCCCAAAGCTTTGGTGGCATAGCAGATGGCCTTCTGGATGTCTTCATAGGTGATATCGACAACGCCCAGTTCGGCGCGGGCAGTCATGGGCCGCATTTGCAGAAATGCGAAGTCGGGTTTGCATTTTGGGTTCTGGCGCATGTTGACCGAGAATTCAATTTCGACCGGCGCCCCCATACTTTCGGAGCCCATGGCCAAAATATCGGTCAGCAGCTCGGCCAGGGGAAATTGCTTGTATTTGAGGATGGAGGCGAAGGTCACAACCGGATAGCCGGTAGCGGCGCTGGTATCACGAATGCGATGTTCGTCCGGAATGTAGGTGCTGATGACACGCTGGATGGGGGCTTCGTCGCCGGCATCGACAATCTGGCGCCGGATCAAGTTTTCGCGATCACTGATGTCGAGATCATGGGCATCGATGCCCATACGCAGGGCATAAAAATAGCGCTGGGCGTTTTCGAGAATGAGGTCGACAGAAGAACGCTGGGGGAGCACCTGGGGGTGCCTGGGCGAAAATCGCAGTGTCTGTTCTCCTTCTACCACGGCCCGGCCCAGGCCCACGGCGATGGTCGCCAGTCCGTCTTCGGGCTTGACCTGGGCGAAGGGATAATAATTATAAGATTGAGCAACACCAGACAGGACAGGATAGAAATAGTCGCCATGCTGTTCGCCCATCAACTGCTGGAGGATGACCGCCATCTGTTCTTCTTCGGTACGACGTCCCACCCGCTGAGAAAAGGCCTTGGGGCTTTGAAAATAGGTGGAAGCATAAACCAGTCTGATGGCATGTAGCAGGTGATGCAGCCGGCGTTCGAGACTGGTATGTTCGTTGGGGAGCATGTAAGTGCGATATAGTCCCGCATACGCCCGAAACTGGGCGTCTTCCAGCAGACTGGAGGAACGCACCGCCAGGGGATAGCGTATCTGAGCCAAATAGGCACGCAGGTCGCTGGTGACGCCTTTGGGAAAGACGCCGTGGATAAACCGGCTGGCGATTTCCTGATCGGGCAGATCCTCTTCTGCCAGATAGTGCAGGTGGTTTTGAGCCACAAAGTCTTCAAATATCTCGGTGGAAATGACGAGCGTGCGGGGAACGAACAAGCGGACGGCACCATATTTCTGCCGTAGATCCTGGCGTTGACGCAGCAACCAGCTCAGGAAGGCCAACCCCCGACCTTTGCCGCCCAGCGATCCTTTACCCAACTTGTAAAAACGGATGACCGGATCGATATCGCGGGCATCGAAGTCGGCCACAATCCCCCGCTGACGTTCACGACGGTGGGCATGAAGCACGGTGATCATATGATGCCGCAAAGCGCTGACCTCGACGTAGTCAGCGATGACAATATCACGCATGTAGGTGGCCAGCACGGTTTCGGTACGCGTAAACAGCCAGCGCGAAAAATCGTTACGGCTGCCATGATAGAGAATGCTTTTATCAGGCACGGTGCGCAGTGCCCGCTCCAATGAACGCAAATCCCAGGCCCGACCCACTTCGGCGCCATCGGGCACGCGAAAGATGAAATCACCAAAGGCCAGACTATACTTAAAAAAGCTGTGCAGGTCTTCGCGCAGCGAGGGTGAGGTTTTATCCACAAACGCAGCCTGTAAGCGTTGTGCCGACACCACGTTGCGCGAATTGGAGCTGGTGAGCAACAAGGGGATATCGAAACGCTGCTTGCGAACAGCCTGCAATAGTTTTATGCCCGCACGCTTATCAAGCACCCCCTTGCGCGAAAATTCCACATCCGAGATCACCCCCAGCACATAAGGCTCGAATTGGGTGAAAAGCTGCCAGGCCCGTTCATAATTCTCGGCCAACAAGATCTTGGGCCGGGCGCGCATCGTCAGCAAACGGTGTTCCTCGTTCAACGTGCCTTCCAAAACAGCACGGGTTTGACTCACCAATTCTTTGTACAAGAGCGGCAACAGAATCGATAGATGAATGGGGGAGTTTTCTACAAAAAGAATAACGCGCACGCGGGCGGCCTCGGTGTCGTTCTCGACGTTCCATTGGTCTTCCGTGTTTTTAACCAGCGCCAGCAGCAGGTCGGCATTGCCGAACCATACGAAGTGGCGATCGATGCCTCGCGGACGTTGCGAGGTGGAAAAATCAATATCCAGTGGCGCCAGACCGTGCGAGAGTACGATCACCGGCATGTCTGCTTTTATCTTCTTAATTTCTGTGCCCAGCATGTAAGCATCCATATCGGCCAGACGCGGCATGGTAATCACCATATCGTAGGGCCGCTGTGCTAACATCGCCAGGGCTTTTTCGGCCGATGCCACCCACGTCAGCCGCGGGGGACGGCTGAGGTTCAGCCCCCGATACTCGTTGACAATGCGTTCCGACAGGCGCCCATCTTCTTCCAACATCCAGGCATCGTACGGGGTAGAGACCAGCAAGACATCGCGCACCTTATGCGGCATCAGTTCATGGAACACCTTAAAGGTCGCGTCGGGAATTTGGGGAAAACGGAGAGCGCTTGGAGACATAGTGTTTATTTACCGGATTTTGGCGTTTTTTCTTCTTGACACGAATTTTCACGGATTTCACGAAAAATTTGGCAAATAACTCGGGTAATTCGTGTCAAAAAATGCGTTGCTGAGCCGTAGATTTGATTTTCGCCAGACGCCAGTATTGAGAATCGATCTCCGGGAGGTGGCGCCGATACTTCGGTGCTGGCAGCACTTCTGAGCAGCTCACGGAGCTTAAAAACGGAAACTCATTTGGCGACGATTCTTAGGGATAAGGGGGAAAAGAATTGACAGGTAGGCAAATCAAATTTCATTATGCCTCACTTGGCCACTGAATAAAAGTTGCACCAAAGTGCGATAGAAAATTAGCCAATCAGACGTGCCTGTGTTAGCATTCTAGCAATGAGTGGCACCTAATCTTAAGACCTTAATCCACTTTTGCGGGTGCTCTCTTTTTGCGAAACAATGACGTCTTGCTTCATTCGTTCCATCATGCTGGACATTCTTCCTGCTTGGGGTTCGTTTACCCGCCTTCAACAAGGCAAAAAAACGAGGGAGGGGATATCCGTAACTTCTATACAAGAACCATCACCTGCTAACAGGAATGAGACCGTTTTTGATATTGCGCAAAAACGCCTCCCCCAGGCTTGTATTAACGAGTCATTCCGGGGGCAGGCGGTTTTTTCTATTTCAACCTTGCCTCAAGTGGCAAATTCAAAGGAGAATTTGTAACATGTTACCTTTTGTCGAACGCGTCATCGCCCGCGATCCCGGTGAAAAAGAATTTCACCAGGCCGTTCGGGAAGTTTTTGAGTCTATCGTGCCTGTGCTGGATCGTCATCCCGAATATCGTCAGGCTAGAATTATCGACCGTCTGGTTGAACCCGAACGCGTCATTATGTTCCGCGTGCCGTGGATGGATGATGCTGGCGAAATCCAGATCAACCGTGGTTATCGCATTCAAATGAACAGCGCCATTGGCCCGTACAAAGGCGGCCTGCGTTTTCATTCCTCCGTCAACCTCAGCATCCTCAAATTCCTGGCTTTCGAGCAGGTCTTCAAGAATGCCCTGACCACGCTGCCCATGGGTGGCGGTAAAGGCGGTTCCGATTTCGACCCCAAAGGCAAATCGGATAACGAAGTCATGCGTTTCTGCCAGAGCTTTATGATGGAACTGTGCCGCCATATCGGCCCCAATACCGACGTGCCCGCCGGCGACATTGGCGTTGGTGCCCGCGAAATCGGCTTCCTCTTTGGTATGTACAAACGCCTGCGCAACGAATTCGCCGGCATCCTCACCGGGAAAGGTCTGGGATGGGGCGGAAGCCTCATTCGCCCGGAAGCCACCGGCTACGGCGCGGTTTATTTTGCTGCCGAAATGCTGGCCACCCGCAACCAAACCCTGGCCGGCAAGACCTGCCTGGTTTCGGGTTCCGGGAATGTCGCCCAGTACACGGTCGAAAAACTGCTGGACCTTGGCGCCAAAGCTGTCACCCTGTCCGACTCGAACGGCTACATCTACGACGAAGAAGGCATTGACCGCGAAAAATTGGCCTTTGTCATGGAACTGAAGAACGTCCGTCGCGGCCGCATTCTCGAATATGCCGCAAAATACCCCAACGCCGTCTACACCCCCGTGGATCCCACCCTGGACACCAACCCCTTGTGGAATCACAAGGCCGAATGCGCCTTCCCCAGCGCCACCCAGAACGAGATCAATAGCAAAGACGCCCAGAACCTGCTCCACAATGGGGTTTATGTGATCAGCGAAGGCGCCAACATGCCCTCCACGCTCGATGCCATCCACCTCTACATCGACAACAAAATCCTGTATGGTCCGGCCAAGGCGGCCAATGCCGGTGGCGTGGCTGTTTCGGGCCTGGAGATGAGCCAGAACAGCCTGCGTCTGAGCTGGAGTCGCGAAGAAGTCGATGGTCGGCTGCAGAACATCATGAAGAGCATCCATCAGGCCAGCGTGGAAGCGGCCGAACGCTACGGCGATCCCGGCAACTACCTGATGGGCGCCAACGCTGCTGGCTTCGTCAAAGTGGCCAACGCCATGCTCGACCAAGGTCTGGTCTAAGTAAGCGTCCCAAAATAACTTCCCGCTTTTGACCTCCGGGAGGTTCATTCCAGACGAACATTTAGCCCGCCTTACCCCCATATGCTACACGGCCCCCGCGGCACCCCCCGCGGGGGCCTTTTTATGAGATGCGGTTTGACGCTATAATGCGGCTACCTATTGTTGTTGTACCCCACCCCCCATTTTGGATACCTGTTGCATGGTCACCGAATTAGAACTTGAAACAACCGCCATGGCCTATGGTGGCGACGCCATCGCCCGCCACGAACATCGCCTCCTTTTTGTGCCATACGCCCTGCCCAACGAACGCGTGCGCGTCACCTTGATCGAAGAACACAAACGCTGGGCCCGCACCGAACTGCAAGAAATCCTGCGCCCCAGCCCCGAACGCATCACCCCCACTTGTCCTCATTTTGGGCCGGGTCGCTGTGGGGGCTGCCAGTGGCAACACGCCAATGTCAGGGCCCAGATGACGTACAAACAACGCCTGTTGCAAGACCAGATGGCCCAGGTGCAGGGCTTCTTCCCCGAGCGCATACGCCCCACCGCCGCCGTGGCACAGCCCTGGGCTTACCAGAGTCAGGGGGTTTATTATGCAACGGGCGCGGGGGCGCTGGGACTGCCGCAAAGGCACAGCCAGCAAATGCACGCCATAGACCACTGTCCGCTGCAACATCCGGCGCTGGCAGCCCTCTATTCCCAGTTCAACCTGGAATGGGATGGTTTGCAGTCGGTGGATCTGAGCGTAGGCATCAGCAGCGGCCAAAGCCTGGTGGTACTGCGCACGCGTAGAGACGAAGTGCCCGAAATCGAAACCGATTTGCCCGTTGCCATTGCCTTACAACGAAGCCGGGGCACGATCCAGCCTCTCATCGGCGAGCCCTGGATCTATGAACTGATCCGCGGACACGAATACCGTCTCAGCGCCGGCTCACCCCGCCCGGCTCACATTGCCGCGACCGAAGCCGTGCTGGAGCAAGTGGCGGCATACCTGGAGCCCGCTCCCGGACAGGTGATGGTCGACGTCTATTGCGGGGTTGGCCTGATGACGCTGGCCTTTGCCGAGCAGGTGAGCGTGATGATCGGCATCGAGGAAGACGCCATAGCGATGGAAGATTGCGCCTTCAATTGCCAGCATCTCGATAATGTGACTCTGTCCGAAGGCCCTCCGCCCCAGGTACTGCGGCTACACAAGGGCTATGCCGATATTGCCGTGGTCTCGCCGCCTGCCGCCGGCATGGGGCATCGCCTGGCCCAAAATCTGGCCCGCATGGGCGTCAAGCGCGTGGCCTACGTGGCGCCTCATCCCAACACGCTGCTGCGCGATCTACCGGCCTGGCAACAGGGGCATTACATTCTGGATGAAATAACCCCCATCGATAGCGGGCCACAAACTGCCGGGCTGATAGCCGTAGCACTGTTCCGCCGCTAAAGAGGTGTTATCATCTGGCTTGACGAAGGCCTTATACAAGTGTACATTTAGATTCAGCCTGCCTTCATCCGGCCGAACCGGAAGCAAAAGGCACCCACAAATGACACGAATCACCCCGATAAAAATCGAAAGAATCCATAAAAACGATGGTTCGTCTTCTTGTCTTCATCAGAAACATCCCCAAGATCATGTTGCCAAAGCTGGAACCCTTATGAAAAAGCTCAGTGTATTAGCCGCCAAACGGCTGGAAATCACCCGTTGCGCCGGTGCCAAATCCTTGCTGGATGTAGCCGCACAGATGGATGAGGACGATATCAGCAGCATTGTGGTGACAGACAGCCAGGGTTATTTACGCGGCATCGTCACACGTACCGATATCGTACGAATGGCCCTGGCTCATCCCGATTCCTGGTACGAGATGACGTGCGACGCCGCCATGACCGAAGATGTGATCACGGCCCCCGTCACCGCCACCCTCGATCAGATCGCCCGTCTCGTACAAGAAAAACATATCCACCGGGTAGTGGTGGTCGAAGAGACAGAAGCGGGTAAACTGCGCCCCCTGGCGGTCATCTCCGATCATGACATTGTCTACCATCTTGTGCACGCCACGCGGGAGGTATGGCGATGAAAACACTTAGTAAACGCGAACGAATCGAGCGCTTGTGTGCTGGCGAAAAAGCAGACCGCCCTGGTGTGGCGCTATGGCGACACTGGCCAGGTGACGACCAGATTCCTGCCGAACTGGCGCGTTCTGCCCTCGACTGGCAGGCGCAGTTTGATTGGGACTTTGTCAAGGTCAGCCCCTCCTCCAATTTTTGTGTGCAGGCCTGGGGGGCGCAATCCCAGTGGATGGGAAACAACGAGGGCAATCGCCAGTATGTAGCGCATCCTATACACTGCGAAGCCGACTGGTATGCGCTGCAACCTCAGGACCCGCGGCAAGGGATGTTGGGCGGGCAGGGGCGGTGTTTGCAGATTTTGGGCGCAGCCCTGCCCACGGATACACCCTTCATTCAGACTGTTTTCTCACCCACAGCCCAGCTCAAATACCTGGCAGGTAAGCATCGCGTCGTGGCCGAGATGCGTCTGCACCCCGAAGCCGTGCACCATGCCCTGCGGGTGATTACACAGACAACGCTAGATTTTTTGCAGGCGATACACACCACCGGTGTCGCCGGCATCTTCTATGCCATACAACTGGCTTCTCCCCACCAGCTTACTTTCGACGAATATCAACAATTCGGCCAGCCCTACGATCTACAAATCCTTGCCGCGGCCAAAGACTTGTTCTGGTTCAACCTCCTGCACCTGCATGGCGCCGACGCCTATTTCGAGCTGGCCAGTCGCTATCCCGTACAGGCCGTCAACTGGCATGATCGCGAAGGTCCGCCCTCTCTCGAAGATGCCCGCGAGCACTTTGCCGGCGCATTGGTGGGGGGCTTGCAACAATGGCAGACCATGTTGCGCGGCACTCCGCAAGATGTGTGGTGCGAGGCTGCCGAGGCCATCGAGCAGACAGACGGGCGGGGATTGATCTTGGCCACCGGCTGCGTAACGCTGATCACAACACCCCTGTCCAACATCCGCGCCGCGCGCAAGGTAGTAGAATTTGGATGATTTCAAGTATTGCCCCCGGTGTACACATATTTTAAGCTATAAGTATCTCTTTGGTCGCCAGCGCCTCTATTGCCCAGATTGTGGGTTTATCCATTTCCGCGAACCCAAACTGGCCGTGGGAGCACTGGTTGTGCACGAAAACAAGGTGCTTCTTATCCGCCGCAATGTCATCCCCCGCATTGGCTACTGGGCCCTGCCATCCGGTTTTGTAGAATACGACGAGCAACCACGTCCGGCGCTGCAGCGCGAAGTCGCCGAAGAAACCGGCCTGACGGTGGAGGCCGGCTCGGTGATGGATGTTTTTGCCCTTTCCGATCCTCGCAAACAAGGCATCTTTTTGTTGCTTCGGGCCCGGCTGCTGGGTGGTGAGTTGCAGCCCGGTGATGATGTTTCGGAAGCGCAGTGGTTTGGCCGGGATGAAATCCCCTGGTCGGAGCTGGCTTTTCCGCAAATGCACAGTTGGTTGCAGACGGCGTTGCCCCCAGCATCAGGCCCTGTCCCCCGCTGCTCCTGATGCGGCTACCAGACCAGCCCGGCGTCTAGAAATTAGCTTTCGTTTTGCTCTCGCTGACTGAAGTCAGGCTGCCAGGAGTCGGCCTTCGCCGACTCTCCATGGGGCGAAGATCGGACGGCGATGGCCGATTCCCGGCGCAAAGCGTCCAAAGAGCCCGAGCCTGCCCTCGAGCGCAGTGAAGGGTTCCCTCGGCCAGCGTCAACCCAAAAAAGGAATGTTATTCCTGGACGCTTACTTAATCGGCGAGCTGAGATGAATCAGCCTTCGGCCATCGCCTCCACTCCCGCCCGATCGCGGATCAGGAGGCGCTTGCGGCCAATGTCAATCAGACCTTTGCTTTTCATATCATTGAGCACCTGCGTGGCTGTCTCCCGATAGGTACCCACCATTTCCGCTAAATCCTGATGCGTGAAGCCGGAAATTTCATCGCGGTCGGCGCCGGCCAGACGCAGCAGCACGGAAGAGATACGGGCGGGGATACTCTTGAAGGCCATGTCTTCCAGCCTGCTTTCGGCATCGCGCAAACGGCGGCCAGTAATTTCGAGCATGCGCAAAGCCACCAACGGCTGCTGCAGGATCAACCGCTCCAGATCGCTTCGGCTCATCACACAGATAGTGCAATCCGTCATGGCTTCCGCAAAAGTATTGTGCATTTGCTGACCCAGCAAGGCCATCTCGCCAAACAGAGAACCATTATCCAGGGTGGTGATCACCAGTTTTTTACCCTCCGGTGATATGCGATAGAGCTGCACCCGCCCCGATTTCAGGATAAATAGAACCTCTCCCATCTCATCAGGGCGATACAATACTTTTCCCCGACGCACGGTGCTCATGGTGGTAATACGGTCAAGTTCTTCCTGTTCTCGTTCAGAGAGATCCTGGAAAAGTTCTATCGTCGAAAGGTGGTGCATCTTCTCGTCCATGATTGTCTTCCTTAACGTAACAGAATCGGTAGCGAGGAGGAGAGAGGGGAGCCGTGGCAGATGCCTGGCAACGAATCAACTCTGTGATTATAGTACCAGCGCTTACATAAAGCAAACATGCCTGTTTGACAGGGGCGCGTCAAAAGAACTTACGAGATGCCCCCACCCCGCCTCCATCCTGAAGCGCACACCTCAGGCAAAGCCCAAGCGCCGCGCCACCGTGGCCAACCCCGGAACATAATACCGGTCCCAGGCGCCCACATATCGCACCACTTCCCCACCAAACCCTTGCTTAAAGCGCCACACACCCCACAAACCTGTGGCCGGGTCTGGTGGAGTAGCCTCGGCATCTATGCCCACAGCGTCAGGAATGCCCCACAGATCGTAGCGGGAGCAGCCGTGCGCTTTAGCCCATTGCATCGCCGCCCATTGCAGGGCATGGTTAGGCATCAGATTGCGCCCGCTATTGCCCGAAGCGCCGTAAAAATAGTAGGCCTTGCCTGCCAATTGCGCCACCATGATGGCAGCCAGCGCCGCCCCCTCGTGTTCGGCGATCAACAATGCCGCCCGATCAGCAGGGGCAAATAGGCGCCAGAATTGTTCGTAATAGGCCGGGGGATGCACGCCGAAAGCATTGCGTTGCGAGGTTTCTTGCATCAGACGGCCAAAGACAGGCAGATCGGTGGCGGTACCCAGGCGTACCTGCACCCCCTTGCGGGCCGCAAGACGGACATTGTAGCGCCATTTTTGTTTCATGTTGCCAAGAATGGCCTCGTCATCCGCGGCAACATCCAGCCACACGGTGGTGCGCGGTTGCACCGTGATCTGGCTGGGGACAAAACCGGCATCGCGCAGAAAGGTCGCATGGGCGAGACTGTCGGGCCATTCGGGTTCGATACGCAGCATCACAGCTTTTAGCTGGCGGCAGAAGCGGTGCAGGCCGGCAAAGACCTGCTGCACCTGCTGGGGGTCAGACCAATCGCACAACGGGCCTTTGGGAATGTAGGCAATAGAGAAGGGAAGCAACGAGAACCTGGGCAAGGGACGTAGTAAAATCTGAGCCCCTGCCACCCATTGTGCTCCCTCTTTCAACCCCCACCGCACATCCCGCCATCCCCAGGCGCGCTTCAAAGTCCCCCAGGCATGTAATTGCAAAGGATGAGCATAGGCGTGGGTAGCGACAAAGGTATCCCATGCCTGCTCATCCCAGGTGGGTTGCAAACTATGGACGGATTGGAGTGCCAAGGTGAATGCTTTGCAAGCTGAGAAAAGATGTTACTGGAGTCTGGCGAAAATCAAGCTCACGGCTTAGCAGCGCATCTTTTAGCACGAATGACCCGAAAGCGACGAATTATTTGCCAACTTTTTCGTGAAATTCGTGAAAATTCGTGTCAAAAAGAAAAAACGCCGAAGTCCAGGAGCTTAGTTTCTGAGGTCTACAGGCCACCGAAACCGATCTGTTTTCCAAAGGTAAAAGTATGCCCAAAAGCATACATCAGGGGACGATAACGCTTCAGGTTGATACCGGCGCGGTCGTTGGCCCAGGCCTCGTCTGCGTACACTGCCAGGATTTCCGCTACCCACAAATCCAGGTCAGGCAGGTGATGCACACTTTCGACCCGGCATTCGATATTGAGGGGACATTCGGCAATCAGCGGCGTCTGCACATACGTTCCCGGCAGCAGGGTCAGTTCTGTCAGCGCCAGTTTGTCGACATCGGCTCCGCTGGTATTGCCACACACAATCGCCGCTGAGCGCATCTGATCGGTCAGCACATTAACGACAAATTCACCTCTTTCCTTGATGAGTTTATTGGTATAATTGACGTGCAGTATCCCCATGGCCAGACGGGGTACGGCGCCAGGAAGAGGCGTAATGGAAACATTGGTGGAAAGATTCACTGTGCCATCCTCACCATGCACTGTGACCAACGTCAAGGGCGCTCCGTAATGAAGATATTCGCCGAAAGCTCCGGTATCTACCTTGATGCGCATAGAAAAGGGCTCCTGGATAATAATGGATGTGTCATCTGAGTGCTAAAAATGGATGGGGAAACTCAACCCAGCAAGCTTATCACAGATCACTCAATAATGACCATGATCAAGATCACTTCATTTTGGTCGTTTTGCTACTTTGACCATCTGAGATGATACGCTATTCGGCCAAAGATTTCAATGCTTTGTCAACGCTTTTGGTGGGGCTGATCTTGTATTGCACGTCGGCAATGCGGCCTTCAGCATCGATAATAAAGTGACTACGGATCACACCCATGTAACGACGCCCATACAGTTTTTTCTCAGCCCAAACACCATACATCTCGGCAATGCGATGCTCCTCATCCACCAAGAGAGTGAAGGGTAAATTGTATTTGCTCTTGAATTTTCGGTGAGAGGCCACACCATCAGGGCTCACACCCAGCACCACTGCATTCTTTTCGCTAATGAGGGGATAGGCGTCACGGAATCCGCAGGCCTGGGTGGTGCAGCCACTGGTATCGTCTTTGGGGTAAAAATAAAGTACGACACGTTGTCCCCGGTAATCAGAAAGTTTCACGAGGTGGCCGGCGTCTGTCAGCGTCTCAAAAGGGGGGGCGATATCGCCGAGTTGTAAAATAGTCATTGAATTTTTGACTCCTTGTTAGCATGATTTGTTGTGCTTACCATCGTATGCGCAATACCCAATTTGTTCAAGATGCCCGGCTTCCAATTGCCGCCAAACAGCGACAATTCGCTAAACTCGAAAGCTAAATCGCCCCGGTTTTCTTGTCCCCATCCTTCCGGCGAAGTTTATTTTACGCGAGAGTGTCTGGCGAAGCCGCGCCTGAGACCGGCAAGCATGTGGAAGAAATCTCTGGCAAAGGTCGCAAAGTTTTGGGGTTCAACCGGAATCCAGGGGTCTCACCGTGACCTCCGGAAGGTGGCCAAAAACGCTCTGTTTGGGCAAAAATATCCCGGCCACCTCCCGGAGGTCTGAATCTTGTTGACAACGGCCCGCTATTTTCGGCGAGCTGCCCCCGCAGGCCTGTCCTGAGTGAAGCGAAGGCGCTACAGGCGGCGGAACGCCCCCGAGCCCCGAATTGATTCGGTGGGTGCGCTCCTGCCATCTTTCCCTTGTCCCCCGCCTTTGCTACAATGAAAGAAGACGGATCAAGCTTATGGACATTTCTCAATTCCTTGCCGCTGCTGCCGAGCAAAACTGGCTGATCGAGATCGACCGGGAGGTTGATCCGCATCTGGAACTGGCGGCGCTGGCCTATGCCCTCGATGGCAACCCCGTGCTATTCAACCAGGTGCGGGGCAGCGCCTACCGGGTAGTGACCGGTCTGGCGGGCGACCGCCGCCACTTTGCCCTGGCATTAGGCTGCGAACCCCACCAGATTCTGTTCCGACTGGCCGCCGCCCTGCAACAGCCCCGGCCCGCCCCCGTGATCGTCCAGGGCTCCTGCCAGGAAGTCATCGATCCACAGGTTGATCTGACCACCCTGCCCTTTCTCAAGCATTGGCCGGACGATGCCGGTGCTTATGCCACCGCCGCCGTCGCCATCATCCGCGATCCCGATACGGGCTTGAACGCCTCCTATCATCGTCTGCTGCGCCGCGACGCCCGCCATTGTGTGGCGCGCTTAGTAGAACGCCGCGGCACGCACACAGCCTGGCAAAAAAGCCCCGCAGGCTTGCCCGTGGCCATTTGCATCGGCCTGCCCCTGCATATTCTGCTGGCCGCCAGCATGTCGCCGCCCCCCGGCGTCAGCGAGCTGGATATCGCCCAGGCGCTGGCGCCTACGCCGCTGGTACGCTGTCTCAGCAACGATCTGTTGGTGCCGGCCGCAGCCGAATTTGTGCTGGAAGGACGGATCACGCACGAATTAGGGGAAGAAGGCCCTTTTGTGGACCTCACCGAAACCATCGACATCGTGCGCCACCAGCCCGTGATCACTATCGAGCGCATCAGCCACCGGCGACAGGCTATTTATCAGGCGCTCTTGCCCGGCCAACTGGAACACAAACTGCTGATGGGCATGCCCAAAGAGCCCAGCATCTATGCCGAAGTCAACCGTGTGGTCAGGGCGCTCAACGTGCACATCACTCCTGGCGGGGCCTCGTGGCTGCACGCCGTGGTGCAGATCGACAAACAGTATCCCGACGATGGCCGTACAGCTATCGCCGCCGCATTTAGCGGTCATCCTTCGCTCAAGCACGTGGTTATTGTCGATCAGGATATCGACCCATTCCACCTGGCGCAGGTGGAATGGGCGATTGCCACCCGCTTTCAGGCCGGTCGCGATCTCGTCATCCTGCCCGACCAACCCTCCAGCTCGCTCGATCCCTCCGCCCGGCATCGCCCCGGCCAGAAATCACGCAGCGACAAGCTGGGGCTTGACGCCACCATCCCCTGGGACACCCCCACAGGCCCCTCGCATATCGCACATTTTCGGCGTGTCTCTTTTCCCAGCATCGATCCCACCCCCTATCTCCGGCGCTCCCCGCACAAAAAACCATGATGCTGCGTTTGTTCATCTCCGTCAATCTGGATCACGATCTGCTGGCGGCCCTGACGAGGCAGCAAGATCATCTCAAACGCCGTCTCAGTGCCGCCCCCCTGCGCTGGACCCGTCCCCAAGGCATCCATCTCACCCTCAAATTCCTGGGGGACACCGATCCGGCCCGTTTGGATGACATCCTCGCCGCTTTACAGCCGGTCGTGCACAGCCATGCCCCCTTTGCCGTGACCGTGGGCGGGCTGGGATGTTTTCCCCATAACCGCCGCCCCAATGTCCTTTGGGTCGGGGTGCAGGACCCTGATCACAAGCTGCAAGCCCTGGCGGCCGGGGTCGATAGCGCCCTGGTGGGGGTGGGGTGGCAGCCCGAGCGCCGTCCCTTCAGCGGGCATCTGACGTTGGCCCGGGTGCAGCGCTCCGCCGGCAGCCGCCAGCGCCAGACCCTGGGCGAGATGTTGGCAGAGCTGGCAAAGAGTGCCCCTCTGGGCGCATGCCGCGTCGATGCCCTTCACGTGATGCGCAGTCAATTGCAGCCCCAGGGGGCAGTGTATACGAGCCTGCAAACACTGCGGTTGGGCCAGCATGGATGAGCCGATCATGCCGCAAAATACATCAATCTCTCATAGCCCATATACTTGACAACGAATCTCTTTCATGATGGAATGAGGGGTATCTTTTTATCATCACGAAGGAGTGAAATCAACCATGATACTTGCTCGAGAAAGGCCTCAGATCAAATCGTCGGCCGAGTTTATCGCTTTGGAAGATCGCTACGGCGCTCATAATTATCATCCTTTGGGAGTTGTCCTCAGCCGCGGTGAAGGTGTTTGGGTCTATGATGTGAAAGGGAACCGTTATCTCGATTGTTTGAGTGCCTATTCCGCCGTGAATCAAGGCCATTGCCATCCCCGCATTCTGGCCACGATGATGGAGCAGGCGCAGCGCCTGACGCTGACCTCACGGGCGTTTTATAATGATCAACTGGGGCTGTTCTATCGTGATCTGTGCGAGTTTGGCGGCTACGAGCTGGCGTTGCCCATGAACAGCGGCGCCGAAGCCGTGGAGACGGCCATCAAGGCGGCGCGCAAATGGGGCTACGAGGTGAAGCATGTGGCGCCGGATCAGGCGGAGATCATCGTTTGTGCCGGTAATTTTCATGGCCGTACCACCACCATTATCAGTTTTTCCTCCGAAGCGCAATACAAGGCCGGATTTGGTCCTCTCACCCCCGGCTTCCGCATTATCCCGTATGGCGATGCCCGGGCCTTGCGTGAGGCCATCGGCCCCAATACCGTCGCCTTCCTGGTCGAGCCGATCCAGGGCGAAGGCGGCGTGGTGGTGCCGCCGCAGGGATATCTCAGCGCTGTAGCCGATATTTGCCGCCAGCACAATGTGCTGTTGATGGCCGACGAAATCCAGACCGGCCTGGGGCGCACCGGCAAGCGTTTTGCTTGCGACCATGAAGGCGTGCGGCCCGATGTGATGATCCTGGGCAAAGCGCTCTCGGGTGGTTTCTATCCGGTGTCAGCCGTTTTGTCAGACCGCGAGGTCTTGGGAGTCTTCCAACCCGGCGATCACGGCTCCACTTTTGGCGGCAATCCCCTGGGCGCGGCCGTGGCCCGTACGGCGCTGGCCGTGCTGCAGGACGAAGGATTGATCGACAACGCCGCCAAGCTGGGTGATTATTTCCGCCAGCGTTTGCAAGAGATCGAAAGTCCCTTTGTGCAGGAAGTGCGGGGCAGGGGCATGCTCATCGGCGTGCAACTCAAGCCCGAAGCCGGAGGCGCCCGCGCCTTTTGCGATCAACTACAAACACAAAACATTTTGGCCAAAGACACCCACGGCACGGTCATCCGTTTCGCCCCACCCCTCGTCATCACTCGCCCCACCATCGACTGGGCCCTGGAACGCATCACCGCTGTGCTCACAGCCGCCAATTAGCTGGCGGTGTGGCCGCAAGCACGCGATCATACTAACGGTGTGCGTGACCCGCTCGCCAACTTTTGCAAGACTCGCCTATTTCGCTACAGTGAATTTCTTGCAAAGATCGCACCGCTTCCCGGAGCCGAAGGCGAATCCGGTTAACGTGGAGTTGGGCAGCCCTCTCGGATTTAGAACCATGCTGCCGCTATCACAGTGGTAGGAATTGCACGCGATTGATAATATCTTCAGGCTCACTTGCTTGTGCAATAATTTCGAGTTCATTAACGCAGGTTCCTATCGATACTCGCAATTGATGCGCATAAATCACCCCGTAGAAAAAACTGTTTTCACGAATACGCTTGGCGGCTTCGCTGAGTAAATCGTCGTCTTGAGAAAACAGCACACGCTGTAACTCAGTAGCGCGATCCAACAAATCTGCATCTTCGTATTCGCTCGTGCCATCTTCGTAAGCTGTAAGTACATCTATGCCTCGAAGACGAAGCCCATTTATAATGGCTCTGGGCACATGATGATCCATGTAGAACGCAAGCGCCACTAGATCAACCCTTTGGCTCTTAATCTGGCTACAAGTGGTGATCCTCCAAATGATCGTTGGAGTCGCTCCACCGATGTTATACGTTGCTCAATATCCTGATCGAGTTCTTCCTGATGATCCCAATAATAGGCAAGGGCTGAATATATTTGTCCCAAAGTCAAATGTGGAAACTGAAAGTGTAATTCTTCCGGACTCCATCCATAGGCAAGATGAGCCAATGCAAGCTCGACTACCTTCATTGTTGAGCCGAGTATTATGGGAACTTGTGCTTTATTTAGCACGACATGTTCATAACGGGTTTCGACTAGCATAGAGACCTCACATACTTTAGCGTAGCTGATCGAAATATACTGAATTAAGGGTTGACGTGGGACGCGACCAACATACGCTGAACCTTTTTGTGCGGAGGTAACAGCCATGATTCCTCATCGCGGTGAGCAGAGAAAGTCGCTACAGTGTCTCTTGTTGAACAGAGCCGAGGGGGCGAGTCTGGCCCCTTTGGGAATGAAGTCGTGAAATACTGATTGGCATGACGATACCATAAAGAAAACGAGACTGTCAACAGCCGGTTTGGTGGGGTTCTTGTGAGATGTTTAGTATCAACCCGGCTTCCCTCCATGTCTTCAGTCCAAGTATTAATGAAACATTAATGTTTGGCATATGTTCATCTTATCTAACAAGCGTAACTTAAACACAGGTCATCCCATCTAAAGAGGTGGCTTTCCCATCGATCGCTGTTTACAGGTGCTCTGTTCGTCCACGTGCATTCAGCCCCCGGTAGTTTTGACCGCTGGGCGATCATCCGGTATCATTATCTATTGGTCAAAATTCTAACCCGTTTTTGTGAGCTGTCAACCATGCCCCTGTACGAGTATCTCTGCGAAACCTGTCACACCCACTTCGAAGTTCGCCGTCATTTTTCGGATATCGGAATTCCCGCCTGCCCTCACTGCAATGGCACCGGGAAAGTGCGCAAAGTTTTTTCGATGCCCGCCATTGTCTTCAAGGGCTCGGGTTTTTATGTGACGGATAGCCGTGGCAAGAATAGTGCTGCCACCCATGCGACCAGCAAAGACCAACAAGAAACCGCCTCCGCCAACGGCAAGACAAAAGACGCAACGACAGCCAAGGCTACGGAAAACTCGACCAAAAAAGAAAGCAGTAAGGAAGACTGACGGCACAGCATACGGAATATTTTTACTCTCACACCTCACTGCAGGTTGGTTCGCACCAAGTTCAGAGACGCTTTGTAAAAAACAAAGTGCTTCGATATAGAAGAGGCTGAGGGGCATGGGGCAGCGAGGCGTATGGTCTATGGCCGAAAAGCCGCTACAAGTGGTGTTTGGAGATCAGTGGTCGCGGCTGATATTGGCCTCGGACGACCACTATACACCGTTAAAAGCACTTTTGACAGCGCACTTTTCATTATGGTATCGTCAGGCAAAGGCCTATTTCACGCCTTGGTCCCCAAAGCAGTCAGGCGTGTGGTTCGACTTCGTTCAACTGAGGATGATGTGACCAATTTTTCTAACCCCATCCTTGTCTGAACCCAGGCGATCACATGCTCGACACTCATCATTTGTTGCCACGCTGCTTCATCAATCCTGTAGTCATTGTGCGGCTAGTCAAGGATGAACGCGGATGTTTTCGTGGCGGTCAAACTGCACTATAATTGTGTGTAGAAGTGAACTATGAATATACGCGAAATCTTGGCCGATATTCACGCACTCGAAGAAGAACTTCTCCAGTTCGAACGGAAGTATGGTATCCGATCCGAGACCTTGTATGCTGCTTATGTAACCGGAGAAGAGCCAGAAGATGATAAATGGGTATTGGACTTTGGTGAATGGGCGAGTGTATACAAGACTTGGTTAGCGCGCCAAGCCGAATATCGAAATGAAATCCAACGGATTCAACGTCGGTCGCCCAGTTTAGTCGGTTTAGTCCGAGAAGCGGCGTGAGAAACCTCTTTCGAACACCTGAGGATTACGAATTATTCCTCTATTCGCTGATAGATGAATATCCCTCGGTCAAACGTTCGACTATTACTTTTATACATCTTGGGTCATCGCTAGCTAGAGTAGCGGGGGAATTGTTTTTCGAAAACGATATCCGTCTAGTGGTTCGAGAGCGGGTTTTGTATCACCGATTGCCTATTGTGTTGGATTGGTATGGATATGAAGTGTATCGAGGGAATGAAAAACTTTACTGGTACGATTCGCAACCCCACCCGAATGAAGATTCACTTCAAAGTACGCACCCTCATCACAAACATACTCCTCCCAACATCAGGCATAATCGAATTCCAGCGCCAGAAATGAGTTTTACTCATCCCAATATCCCTGTACTCATCAGTGAGATAGCCTCTTTATAGATGGTAGAAGTAGAAGATCGCGGATGCACGTTTTGAACGAAAAGAGTCGCACACCTCGCATGCAGCAAACCGCTTTGCGGCCTTCCTCGGCTGAAACTACCGTTAGCCAGCTTGCCACCTCAGGCCGAGGCGACGAACAGCCCTGTCGCTTTGCCGATGTGCAGAGCACCCTGCTGACGAATTTCTTCATCCATGATCTCGGCCAGCGTTGCGTACGCTGTTTCGGGCACAGGAAAACCGCTGAGCATCGAACGCACATACTCGACGAGAGGCTGAGTTTCGGTCACACTCAAATCGTCGTAAAAACGATGCAGGCTAACAGTGCCGAAGTGGGAGGCCAGTTGATCACCACCACTTTCCAGCGTAAAAGCTGTGCGGTTGAACCCCAGGGAGAAAATATCCTGGTTCGGTGCCAGGCGGCGAACCAGATCGAATAATTCTTGCATGTGACCTTTGCCGATGGTGGCGGCAAAGAAGCGACCACCGCTTTTGAGCAGACGCCGGACTTCTGCCAAAGCCTGACCGCGGTTGGGCACGTGATAAAGCATATGGTTAGCGATCACCGCATCGAAGGCACCGCTGGCAAAGGGTAGGTCTTGGGCATTGATGCACAGAAAACGGAAGGGATGGCCACTTTGCTGCAAGTGCAAGCGGGCTTTGGCCAACATGCCGGCTGAAAAATCAGAGAGGGTGATATCCCAGCCGCTGGGGATACGATCCAGGTTCTCGGCCCAGAGCATGGCCGGGCCACAGCCCAGTTCGAGAACACGCGCCGACGCCGGCAGTTGCAAGTGGTCGAAGACCCAACGCTGCCAGGGCATGGGGTTGCTGCCGAATCGCTGGTGCAGGCTGATACGCGCTTGCAGATTGGCATCATTTTGGTATTGATGTTTGAGCAGATGCTCGGGTTGATTCAGGTCAGACATGTCGATTTTTAACGTCGAGAGGCAGAGGGGCGGAGGTTTTTCAACGCAAAGTCGCCGAGACGGGAAGAGAGGGTCAAAAAATACTGTACCGCATTTTGAGGCTTGAGACAAATGGTTCCGTGAGCCGAACGGAAGAAAAAAGGTGGGGGATAGTACGGAAGGTAGGTGCCGGGTTCAGCGTTTGCCAATGACCCTGTATTCGTAGGCTAAGCGATGACAAATCGACTGGATTATTATGGAAAAATATGTCACAATGGGTATCAGGTTCGCCCGAACCAGATACGCTTGATGCGCTCTGCCTTCACCAGCTTGCACGGGGAGTTACCATGAACAGACGTTTTTTCTTGCCAGGCCTGATTTTGTTGATTGTGTTCAGCTTGCTGCTGTCGGCCTGTGGTCGCAAACAGGCGCCCACCCCCACAGCGTCCCCCATTGCCCCCACAGCCACCCCGCTCCCTACGCCAGAGCCCACGGTGGTTGCTGTGGCTGTGGTGCCGACATTGCCGCCGCTGCCTCCCCGCGTGGTAGCCATGCATCCGGCCCGGGGCGAAGAACTGTCACCGCAACAGCCGATCGAGATTATTTTCGATCAGCCTGTGGATGCCGACAGCCTGTCGCTGGCGTTCGAGCCAGAGCTGCCCGGCAAGCTGCGGGTATCGGGGAACACGGTGCGGTATACGCCTGCCGCATATCAGCGCGGCAAGCGCTACTTGCTGCAACTCAGCGCCGCCAGCCAGGGGCTGCAAACCGGGCCCCTGCGTTTTCATATTCAAACCCAGGGCTATCTGCAGGTGACGGCCACCACGCCCAGCGATGGCGCCGAGGGCATCGCCATCGACGCCCCCATCAGCATTGCCTTCAACCGGCCCGTGGTGCCGCTGGGTATTGCCGGGGATGACCCCAGCCTGCCGCAGCCGCTGAACCTGGAACCGGTAGTCAGCGGCTCGGGTCGCTGGCTGAACCCCAGCATCTATCTGTTCCAGCCGGACGGCCCATTGGCGGGCGGCATCACGTACACAGCCACAATCGCCGATCTCAACGACTTGAGCGGCAGCCCCCTGGAACAGCCCACTGTCTTCCAGTTTCGCACAGCCGTGCCCGTGGTGACCGGCATCGCGCCTGTTGGCGATCTTATCAGCCCCAACACCCCCATTACGATCACCTTCAGCCAAGAAATGGCCCCCGCAAGGTCGGCAGGCGCCGTGCAGGTGGTGGCAGGGGACGAAGTGGTGACAGGGGAGATCAGTTGGCACGAGAACGGGCAGCAGCTCGTATTCATGCCCGAAGCCCCCTTGCCGATGGGCGCCCAAGTGCTGGTGTCCATCTCGACTCAGGCCCAAGGCATTTCCGGAGCGCCTCTGCCAAAGTCACGCACACAACTGTTCCGTATCGCCCCTCTTCCCGCCATTCTCTTTACAGATCCCAAGGATGGCGTCGATAACGTCGAGGTCAACGGGCCGGTACTCATTCGCTTCACAGCGCCGGTGCTGGAAGAAACCCTGCAATTCGATGTTAGTCCTCCCATCAGCGCCACAGAGGTCTACAGTTGGTACAGTAGTTACGATCAATCGCTCAGCATCTATTTCCCCCGGCAACCGCGCACCGCATACACAGTGACGCTGGCCGGAGGCATCAGCGACCCCTACGGCCATGTCATTTCCGACCCCACTACCATCCACTTCCGCACCGGCGATCTCCCGCCCTTCCTCAGTATGCTCACCCCGGGCACCATCGGTTTATTCGACGCCTACAACGAGCCCGCCATTCGTTTTAATCATGTCAATATCACGGATATCGATATCGCTCTATATCGGCTGCCGGCGCAGCAATTCGCCACGAACCGCCCGGATGAGGATTATTCGGCCTGGCGTACGTATCGCCCTCCCAAATCACAGCTCGTGCGCAGTTGGATCCTGCACCAAGACCTTTCGCTGAATCAAGTCAGCCAGACCCGCGCTGCTCTGACAGATGCCAGCGGAGCGCCGCTGGGGCCGGGTTTCTACTTCATTACGGCGCGTTCGCCACAGGTGAGCTACGGCGAATACGATACCACACCCCGCGCCTTACTCGTGATCAGCCGCTACAACGTGGTGATCAAAAAAGGCGTTACAAACGCCTTGGTTTGGGTCACCGATCTGCAAAGTGGGCAACCGGTGGCAGGACAGCCGGTGACGATTTATCATGCGGGCGAAATCATCGCTTCGGGGGGCACGACCAATGCCGAGGGCGTGTATCAAACAGGCATTTCTGCCAGCGATTCGCCCTGGCAGGAAACCATCGCCTTTGTGGGCACAGAAGATGATCCCGGATGGACGAGCACGCGTTGGGATCAAGGCATCTCTGTGTGGAATTTCGATCTGCCGGGCGAGTATTACACCCAGGATTATCGCGTGCATTTGCTTACCGAACGACCGCTCTATAGCGCCGGAGACACGGTGCATGCCCGCGCCATCATCCGCCGCGACGACCCCGCCGGCTACGCCTTACCGCCATCCCTTGCCGCCACCTTCATTCTCCGCAACCCGCAGGGGGATGTGGTGGAAAAAAAGACGCTCACGGCCGATGCCTTTGGGGCGGTTGCTGCCGACTTCACGCTCAGCAGTGAAACCGAGCTGGGCTCTTACAGCATCCAACTGACGATTGCGGATCAAAGCACTGCCTATGTCGGCTTCCTGGTGGCAGCATTCCGCAAGCCTGAATACGAGTTGAGCGTTTCCGTCGCTCCCGCTGAGGTGCTGGCCGGCGAAACCGCCACCGCCGCCGTGCAGGCCAGTTATTTTAGTGGCGGCCCGGTCAAACGCGCTCAAGCGCGTTGGACCCTCTTCAGCGCTCCCTACACTTTCCCCTATGACGACGGCCATCCCTGGTCCTTCACCGACTTCCAGCCCGACGCCTTTTTCCGACCCTTCAGCCAGCCCTATCGCCAGGAAATCGGCAGCGGTGAGGGTCAAACCGATGATCAGGGCCAGTTCAGCTTCGACGTGCCCACCGAGCTTAGCGCCGAGGCCACGCCCCTGCACGAATCCGCCGTACGCACCATCGAATTCAGCGTTACCGATGTCAACGATCAGGAGATCTCCGGCTCCACCGCCCTCATCATTCATGCCGCCGGCATCTATCCCGGCGTGCGCCCCGACCGCTACGTGGGCATGACCCAAACCGAGCAGATCGCGCACTTCATTGCCGTGGACGCCCTCAGCAAGGCGCCGCTGGCCGCGCAGACGATGGCGGTCAACATCAGCCTGATCGACTGGCGCACAGTGCGCCAACGCGGGGACAATGGCCGCATGCGCTACACCAGCACCGTCGACGAAACGCCGGTCGTTACAACCACCGTCACCACCGGTGCCGACGGCACCGCCACCCTGGCCTGGACGCCGGAACAGCCGGGCCAATATCTCATCCGCACCACGGCCGGCGATGCCCTGGGCAACAGCAAACGTAGCGCCGCCTTCGCCTGGATCTCCGGCACATCCTACGCACCCTGGCGCATCAGCAATGACGACCGCATCGAACTGATCGCCGATCGGGATACGTATCAGGTGGGGGATACAGCCCAAATCCTCATCCCCAGCCCCTTCGCCGGCCCCACCACAGCCCTCGTCACCATCGAACAACGCAACATCATCAGCCATCGTCTGGTCATCTTGCAAAGCAACAGCGAGACCCTCGAAGTCCCCATTCTCGGCACTTACGCCCCCGATGTCTTCGTCTCGGTGCTGTTAGTGCAGCCGCCCACCGCCGACGAACCACCCGGCTTCAAGCTGGGGCTGGTGCAAATCAACGTCGACGTCAGTCAGCACCTGCTCAATCTCAGCCTCAGCGCCGAGCCCAACCCCGCCCGCCCCGGCGACACTGTCAGCTACACCATCCGCGCCACCGACTACAGCGGCCGCCCCGTATCCTCGCAGATATCGTTGGCCCTGGTCGATAAAGCCTTGCTCAGCCTGCGCCCCGACGAAACCCCCGGCATCGCCCAAACCTTCTGGTCGCAACGCGGCCTGGGCGTGCAAACCGGCGTCTCCCTCGTCGCTTCTCTCAACCGCATCGACGAAGCTCAGAGCAAAGGCGCCAAAGGTGGCGGCGGGGGTGGCTTTGCCAGGCTGGCAGATATCGACGTGCGCTCCGACTTTCGTGACATCGCCTTCTGGCAGGCCGATGTAGAGACCAATAGCCAGGGCGAGGCCACCGTGCAGGTGACGCTGCCCGATAATCTCACCACCTGGCAGATGCGCGCCATTGGCGTCACCCGTAACACCATCGTGGGCGAAGCCACCTACGATCTGCTGGTCACCAAGCCCCTGCTGGTGCGACCCGTGCTGCCGCGTTTTGTGGTGCATGGCGATCACTTCCTGCTGGGCGCCATCGTGCAAAACAACACCGGCCAGGATCAACGCGTCGCCCTCAGCATCGAACTTGACGGCCTCAGCACCCAGGATGACCCTACCTTCCAACTGGACATCCCCGCCGGCGAACTCAGCCGCGTCGATCTACCAGTGGAGGTCAACGACATCGATCCCAGCAGCAGCCTCGTGCGCCAGACGGTGGGGGTGAGGATAGTCGCCCGGGCCAATGACGTGAACGACGCCATCGAACTCAGTCTGCCGGTACGGCGTTATAGCAGCCCCGAAACCGTGGCCACGGCCGGTGTTGTCAGCGCCGACGAAACCCGCTACGAGGCCATCTCCCTGCCCGACCGCTACGATCCCACCCAGGGCGAATTCACCCTGCGGCTGGAACCCTCGTTGGCCGCGGGCATGACCGAAGGGCTGCGTTATCTGAAGCATTTTGAATACGAGTGCACCGAGCAGACCGTCAGCCGCTTCCTGCCAAACATCCTCACCACCCGCGCCCTCGGCGCCCTGGGCCTGAGCCGGCCGGACTTGGCGGCTGGGTTGGCCACCCAGGTCAACGTCGGTTTGCAGCGTCTGCTCACCCGCCAAAACCCGGATGGCGGCTGGGGCTGGTTCGCCCAGGAAGAAAGCAATCTCTACACCAGCGCCTACGTTCTCTTTGGCCTCGCCGCCGCCCAGGGCATCGGTTACACCGTCGATAGCGGCGTCATACAGCGCGGGGCCGACTTCCTGCGCCAGCAATTGCGCAACCCCGATGATTTGCAAGACTATGAACTCAATCGCCAGGCCTTCATCGTCTACGTGCTCGATGAGGTCAGCCGCAGCAACAACGGTGCCCGCCCCCTGGCCGACGCCCAACTGCTGGTCGGGGCCCGTCAGCGGCTCGCCCTCTATGCCCAGGCCTATCTCGCCCTCACCCTGCAGGCGCAGAGCGATGTGGCTGCCACCGCCTCGCAGGCGCAGGATGTGCTCGACAACCTGCTGGGGCAGGCCATTGTCAGCGCCACCGGCGCCCACTGGGAAGAGGCCAACAGCGATTGGTGGACCATGAACACCGACACTCGCAGCACGGCCGTGATTCTGGCCGCCCTCGTTGCCATCCAACCCGACCATCCCCTGGGCCCCAATGTGGTACGCTGGCTGATGCACGCCCGCACCGACGGCCATTGGCAAAGCACGCACGAGACCGCCTGGACACTGATCGCCCTCACCGACTGGATGGCCGCCACGGGTGAGCTGCAAGCCGATTATGATTGGGACGCCCTCTTCAATGGCCAGCCCCTGGCCAACGGCCACATCAGCCCCGCCGACGTCCAGACCCCGTACACCCTGCGGATCGCCATCGCCGATCTCCTGGCCGATCAGCTCAATCTGTTACAGATCGACCGTGGCGCCGGGCCGGGGCAGCTTTATTACAGCGCCGATCTGCGCGTCTACCTACCCGTGCCCGATCTGCAGCCCCTCAGCCGCGGCATCACCGTAGCCCGCCGCTACTTCCTGGCCAACGACGAGACCGGGACCAACATCACCGCCGCCCATGTCGGCGACATCATCGACGTCGAGCTCACCCTCATCATCCCCAGTCAGATGCACTACTTCCTGCTCGAAGATCCCATCCCCGCCGGTGCCGAGCCCATCGACAGCAGCCTGGCCACCACCAGCCAGCGTTACAGCGGCCCCTCTCTCGACACCGTAGGCGAGACAGCCCCGGCGTGGTGGCGTTGGTGGTGGTATCCCACCAGTTTCGAACTCAAAGATGACAAAGTCGCCCTGTTCGCCACCTCGCTGGCCCCCGGCACCTACACCTTCCGCTATCAATTGCGGGCCAGCATCGCCGGGGACTTCAACGTCCTGCCCCCGCGCGCCGAGATGATGTACTTCCCCGAAGTCTTCGGCCGCGGCGCCGGCAGTGTCTTTCATATCACCCGGCCCTGATTCATCTCTCCATGCAGTCGATCATCGCCCAACTCGAAGACTGGCAACGCCAGGGCAAAGCCGCCGCCCTGGCCACCGTGGTGCGGGTTTACGGCTCCGCACCACGCCCGTTGGGGGCCAGGATGGCGGTATCGGCCAGCGGTGAAATGCTGGGCTCGGTGAGTGGTGGCTGTGTGGAGGGGGCCGTTGTACAAGAAGCCCTGGCTGTTTTAGAGACTGGCCGGGCCCGGCTATGCGCTTATGGCATCGATGATGGCTGGGCGCAGTCGGTAGGCCTGGCCTGCGGTGGCCAGATCGAAGTATTCATCGCCCCCTGGCAGGGCTTACCCGGCGCATGGGATGGCGAGGCCGTCGTGGCCTGGGCCACGGTACTCACAGGTGTGCAGGCCGGGCAACAGATGCTGGTGGGGGCCGACGGGCGCCTGATGGGCAACCTGCAATCACCGGCCCTGACCGCGGCCGTACAGCAAGCAGCCATGCCGCTGCTAACCCGCCTACAAACGCAGCGCTGCTCCCTGGCGCCAGGCGAAAGCACGGTCGAGGTGTTCATCGAGGTGTTGGCGCCGCCCCCGCATCTGGTCATCATCGGCGCCGTGCATATTGCCATGGCCCTGGTCGAATTCGCCCGGCGCCTCGGCTTCCGCAGCACCGTAATCGATCCGCGGCCGATCTTTGCCACCCGCCTCCGTTTTCCCCATGCCGACCACATCCTGCAGCAGTGGCCGGATGCGGCACTGGCGGAAATGAATCTCCACGCCAACACCTACGTGGTCGTGATCAGCCACGACGACAAGCTGGACATCCCAACCCTGGCCATCGCCTGCCGGCGGCAGCCGCGCTACATTGGCGTGATGGGCTCGCGGCGAACGATGGAGGCGCGCCGCCTGGCTTTGCGGCAGCAGGGTGTCAGCGAAGAGCAGTTGGCCCGACTGAAAAATCCCATCGGGCTCGATATTGGGGCCGCCACGCCCGAGGAAATCGCTCTGGCCATCATGGCCGAAGTGGTGGCAGTCAGGCGCGGCATGGCCTGATCTCTGTAGCAACCCTCATCAAGTGGCGAAGTCTGGCGAAAAAGGATTATCATGCACCCGCAACAAATCATCGACACCCTGGCCTCGGCTTACTCTGGCGCCCGCGCCAAACACCTGGTGGCCGAAATCGCCCGCTATCATCGTATCCAGGCCACGCCCGGCTTTCGCGCAGCCGCCACCTGGGTGGCCGCCCAACTGGCTGCTGCCGGCGTGCAGACCGCCATCGAGCAATATCCGGCAGATACGCACAGCCATTTCGGCGTTCTGCCTTCGTTTCAGGAATGGGACTGCCGGCAAGCGCTGCTGGAATGGCCCCACGCCGACGGCAACGAGCGTCTGTGCGATTATCACCTCTCACCCGTCGACGTGATCCAGCGTTCGTGTGCGGTGCAGGGCGATTTTGATGTCGTAGATGTGGGAAAAGGTGGGGAAGAGGACTATGCCGGGATCGATGTACGGGGTAAACTGGTGCTATCATCAGCGCCCGTTGAACAGACCTACGAACGAGCGGTGGTGACCGGCGAAGCTGCTGGCATCCTCTTCGATAATATCAGCGCCTCCGCCCCCGGCCGCAATCCTATCGACCTGCCCGACGCCCGCCAGTACAGCTCCTTCTGGTGGCGGGAAGGACAGCCTAAAACCTGGGGCTTTGTGCTCAGCCCCCGCCAGGGACACGCCATCCGTCAGGCACTGGCCGACGGCCAAAGCGTGCGCCTGCATGCCCACATCGATGCCAGCTTTTATGATGGCAGCATCGAAGTCGTATCGGCCACCATCCCCGGCCAAAGCGACGAATCCGTCCTGGCCACGGCCCATCTTTGCCACCCCTACGGCTTTGCCAATGACAACGCCTCCGGCGCCGGTTGTCTGCTGGAACTGGCCACCACCCTGCAACGATTGATCGCCGATGGCAGCCTGCCGCAGCCGCAACGCAGCATCCGCTTCCTGTGGGTGCCCGAAATGACCGGCACCTACGCCTGGCTGCACGACCACGCCGCTCTGATCCCCACCATCAAAGCCGGTATCAACCTCGACATGGTGGGGCAAAGGCAGGAAAGCACGGGATCCGTGTGGGTGCTGGAAGAGCCTCCGGCGGCAATGGCCTCGTTTGCGCCCGACCTGCTGGCCGCATTGCGCGACCTGCTGCTGCAAAAAGTGGTGGATAAGGATGCACACGCCCCTTTTCCCCGCCTGCGCACCACCACCGCCGCCTTCAGTGGCGGTTCCGACCACATGGTCACCTCCGATCCCAGCGTGGGTATTCCTACCCCTATGCTCATTCAGTGGCCCGACCGTTTTTATCACACCACCGCCGACACGCTCGAGCACGTGGACCCACAGTCGTTATGGTTGAGCGGTGTATTGGCGGGGAGCTATCTCGTGTGGCTGGCTCTTGCCGACGCCGCAGCCGGGCAGTGGTTGGGTTGGGAAATGCTGGCTCGCAGCGAACAACGGCTGGCTCAACAGGCGCAAGCCGCGGTGACGGCCGTGTTGGCCATCGACGATATGCCGGCACGGGCACAGGCCTGGGCGCAGTTTCAACAAAAAATGACCTATGGGCAGGAACGCGCCCAGCTAGCGCTCGTCAGTCTGCAACGGCTGGCTCCAATGGGGGATCACCTGCCGGCGTGGCAGGCCGAACTCGAAACCATTGCCGGTCGGGTGCAGGAACGCAGCCGCCAACAAATCCAGCCCCACACCCTGCCATCTCCTGCCCCGGCAACGGATGACTGGGCGCTCGCTGCCGCTCATCTGCTCCCCGTGCGCCATTACTGGGGCCCCGTGATGGATTTTTGGCCCTCGCATCCCAGCCTCGAGCTCCCGGCAGACGATGTGGCGACGTGGCGGCGACTGGCCGCCGACCATCCCGAATGGCGGATGCTACGGGCGCAGGCTGAGTACTGGGCCGATGGCCAGCGCTCGCTGGCCGAAATCGCTCACCTGCTGCAGATGGAGACCGGGCACGCCCTCGGCCCCGCCATCGAGACCTATTTTAGGCTGCTGGCCAGAGCGGGCCTGATGACCTTGGAGTCGACAAACAGTGAGCAGTCCATATGAGCGCTTGCACGCCCTGTAACGATCAAAATCTCCCGCCAGGCATGTGCTGATCCCAGCCAAAGGGGCGCAAAGAACGCCAAAATTATTTCTTCTGTTTCCCTTTGCGCCCTTTGCGACTTTGCGAGAGCTATTGACGAAACTCTATCGCCATGAGCGGCGGTGACCGCTTTGCCCCTGCTGTGCAACATAAAATCCGGCGCCTTTGCAGACGCCGGATTTTGCTTTATTGCACCACGAGGTTGACCATGCGCCCCGGCACGGCAATCACTTTGCGCACGGTCTTCCCTTCGATCCACGCCTGAATCTTCTCGCTGGCGAGCGCCGCCGTTTCCAGGCTGGCTTTGTCGGCGCCGGCAGCGACCTGGATACGATCGCGCACTTTGCCGTTGATCTGCACCGGAATTTCGATCACGTCCTCTTTCGCCAGTTCGGGGTCTCCCTGGGGCCAGGGCTGAGTATGAATGCTGAATGGCTTATGCAACCGTTGCCACAGCTCTTCGCTAATGTGGGGCATGGCGGGCGCCATCATCAACAACAAACTACTGATCGCTTCGTTCCAGGCATCGCTGCCATAAACGGATGTTTCTTTGGCGGTGGTCAGGGTATTGCTGAACCCCATCAGAGCCGCAATCATGGTATTGTACTTGAATTCCTCGTAGTCGGCGGTGACCTTGAGGATGGTTTGATGTGTGGCCCGGCGCAAGTCGGCGATCTGGCGGTCGCTGGGCGTGGCGCCGGTGGGTGTGGTGGGGGGATTGACCGCCACCGTCCACACGCGATGCAAGAAGCGCTGCACGCCGCCAATGCCGCGGGGATTCCAGGGGCCGCCCTGCTCCCACGGTCCAATGAACATGAGGAAGGCGCGCACGGCGTCGGCGCCATATTGGCTCACGTAGTCGTCCGGGTTCACCACATTGCCGCGCGATTTCGACATCTTTTCGCCATCTTCGCCCAGGATCATGCCCTGGTTGAACAGGCGCAGCATGGGCTCGTCGAAATCCACCACGCCAGCATCGCGCATGGCTTTGGTGAAGAAGCGCGTGTACAGCAGGTGCATGGTGGCGTGCTCGATGCCGCCGGTGTACAGATCCACAGGCATCCACATCTCTGCCACCTGCGCATCCCAGGGGATGTCGTCGGCGCTCAGGGTTTCGCCTTCTTTCCAGTAGGGCGACAGGTAGGCGTATTGATACCACGAGGAGCACAGGAAGGTGTCCATGGTGTCGATCTCGCGTTCGGCATCGCCGCCGCACTGCGGGCATTTCACGAAGCGGAATCCCTCATGATATTTGAGGGGACTTTCGCCGGTGGGCTTGAACTCGGCATCTTCGGGCAGCAGCACGGGCAAATCTTCGTAGGGCACGGGCACGGTGCCGCAGGTGGGGCAGTAGATGATGGGAATAGGCACGCCCCACATGCGCTGGCGGCTAATCAGCCAGTTGTGCAAGCGATAGTTGATCTTGCGCTCGCCCGCGGCCTGCTCAGCCAGCCATGCAGCAGTGGCATCGAAGCTGCGTGGCCACGGGGTGCCATCGAAGGCTGCACTGTTGACCATGACGCCGCCTTCTTTGAGGCTGTAGGCTTCGGCCAATGTCCGGGCAGCCTCCTCGTCCCAGGCAGTGGCATCGCCGGCGGCGTAGACTTCGCTGGGGACGATGACGATGGGCGTGGCCAGGCCGTATTTACGGGCAAAGGCAAAGTCGCGTTCGTCGTGAGCGGGCACGGCCATGATGGCACCGGTGCCATAGCCCATGAGCACGTAGTCGGCGATCCAGATAGGCACAGGCTGCTGATTGACGGGGTTGATGGCATAGGCGCCGGTGAAAACGCCGGTCTTTTCGCCGGCATCAGTCTGCCGCGCCAGCTCGCTTTTGCGTTTGGCGGCGTCAACATAGTCGTGCACGGCCTCATGCTGTGCGGGCGTGATAATCTGTTCCACCAGAGGATGCTCGGGCGCCAGTACGGCAAAACTCATGCCAAAGGTCGTGTCGGGGCGGGTGGTGAAGACGCGGAAGCTGAGATCGGGATGTCCCTGCACCGGCATGGTGAATTCTACACCTTCGCTGCGGCCGATCCAGTTGCGCTGCATGGTTTTGACACGCTCCGGCCACTGCACCTGGTCCAGGCCATCGAGCAGTTCTTCGGCATAGTTGAGGATGCGGAATTTCCACTGGGCCAGATTTTTGATGATGACCGGCGTGCCGCAGCGCTCGCAGTGCCGATCTTCGCCCCACACCTGTTCGCGGGCCAGAGTGGTGTTGCAGGTTGGGCAAAAATCGACAGGCGCTTTGTCGCGATACGCCAATCCCATATCATAGAATTTACGGAAAAACCATTGCGTCCACTGATAGTAGCCGGGCAGGCAGGAGATGGCTTCATGTTCCCAGTCGAACATGGTGCCTAACTTCCGTAGTTGCCCGCGCATGCGCTCGATGTTGGCCATGGTCCAGGTGTAGGGATGCAGACCATGTTTGATGGCAGCGTTCTCCGCCGGCAGGCCAAAGGCATCGAAACCAATGGGGAACCAGACATTATAACCGCGCATGCGCTTGAAACGAGCGCCAGCATCCGAGGGCGACATGGCATACCAGTGACCCGCGTGCAGATCACCGCTGGGATACGGAAGCATGGTAAGGAAATACCATTTTTCTTTGTCGCTGCTATCGTGGCGGCGATAGAGCTTTGCTTCTTCCCATTTTTTCTGCCATTTAGCTTCGATAATGCTGGGGTCGTAATGATCCTTCATGGTTTTCCTCGGGGAATAGGATAGGAATCAGTGGATAGTGGGCATCCACATTGCTACTTAAATTCTTCGCGCACGGGGCTGAAGACTTCGATCAGGGTGGTGGGGGCCAGAAAGCGGGCTGAGTGCTTGACGCCGCCGGGGATGGCGTAGGAGTCGCCTGGTTCGGCGATAAAGGTCTCGTCGGCTGAGACGAATTCCACCTGCCCGGCGATCACATAGCCAACCTGCTCGTGGGGATGGTCGTGCAGGGGGATGAAAACGCCGGTGTCGGCGCTAAATTCGCAGACCATGGCTTTTTCGCCCCAGGCCAGGGTGCGGCGCACCAGGCCGGGCATCATTTCTACGGGGGTGGCGGCATTGTGGGAAATACGTGTTTGCATGAGCATGCTCGCTGAATGTGACTGGTTCTTAGCTCTCGCAAAGTCGCAAAGGACGCGAAGAAGTGGTTAGAAAAAAACACTTTGTGCCTGGCGTCTTTGCGAGAAATCTTGGTGCTGGGTAACTGGGGCCGCTTGCGGTTTACCGGGTTCTCAAAAGGGGAATAGCCGCAAACATCGTCTGATCGCCGACAGATTGGGATGCAGCTATGCCATCCAATTATGCCAGTGGCCATTCGCCGGGTTCGTACACCGCATCCAGCCAGCCGTAAGTGTCTTCGACCTCGCCGGCTGTGATGGCAAAAAAGCGCTGCTGGATGGCTTTGGTGATGGGCCCGCGACTACCTGCCCCCACCGGCATACGGTCTACCGAGCGGATGGGAGTGATCTCGGCGGCGGTACCGGTGAAGAAAAGCTCGTCGGCAATATAGAGCATCTCGCGGGTGAGGTTGGCGAATTGCACCTCGTAGCCCAGATCGCCGGCGATGGTGATGGCGCAGTCACGAGTGATGCCCCCCAGGATGGAGGCAGACAGCGGCGGTGTGGTAATGACGCCGTCGCGGATCAGGAAGAGATTCTCGCCAGAGCCTTCGGAGATGTAGCCGTTAATATCGAGGCTGATGCCTTCGGTGTAGCCGAGATCGTGGGCTTCCATGGCGACGTGTTGGCTATTGACATATTGGCCGCCGATTTTGGCCAGTGGCGTAAACGCGCCCGGCGACATGCGCCGCCACGAGCTCACGACCACGTCCACGCCTTGATCGATGGCTTCGGGACCCAGATAGCGGCCCCAGGGCACGGTGCCGATGATGACTTCGACCGGGCATTTGCGACCATCGACGCCCAGGCTTTCGTAGCCGCGGAAGACGAGCGGACGGATGTAGCACGAGTCTTGTTTGTTGGCGCGAATAGCCGCTTTGGTGGCGGCGATGAGCTCGTCCACACCATACTCCAGCGGTATACGCATGATTTTGCTGGAATCATACAGGCGACGATAATGTTCGGGACCGCGGAAGATGGCCGGGCCCTTGGGGGTGCTGTAGGCGCGGATGCCTTCGAATGCACTGGAACCATAGTGAAGGGCATGGGTGAATACGTGGACGTTGGCCTGATCCCAGGGGATCAACTCGCCATTCATCCACATCCAATCAGCTCGCATAGGCATGGGAATCACCTCATTGTGAAAAGTTGGGCTTTCTCATGGTTTTGAGAAAAGAGTGAAGGAGTCAAAATCGGCCAGAGATTCTTATAATAGCGCAAAGGCTAACAGAAAATCAATAAAAAATCCCCTCGTCCGGTCAGGGACGAAGGGAACTCCGCGGTACCACCCTGGTTGTCGGAAAATGAAGACCGGTCGTGGGGACGACCGGCCTCGGTGTGGTGGAGCTGAAGGGACTCGAACCCTTGACCCCCACAATGCCATTGTGGTGCTCTCCCAACTGAGCTACAGCCCCATAGGACTTTTCCGACCACTCGAACGCTATAACGGGCGCTCCCGGCACCGGCTGGTCGCTATCTGACCGGTGCTGCTGTCAGGCGAGTTGGGCCTACTGTGGGCTCGATGACCACGCTGCCGGGCTTGCACTGTCCCCGGCTCGCTTCCGAGCTGGCTTATTACTCCTGGTCTTTGCATTTGTGTCTTTGGTTGTGCCGGGTGGCCAAACTAGGTGGAGCTGAGGGGATTCGAACCCCTGACCTCTACAGTGCGATTGTAGCGCTCTCCCAGTTGAGCTACAGCCCCGGGAAGACGTTACACAGTGTATCTATTTTGCGGCGGCTTGTCAAATTAGCGAGCGCTGAAAGGAAGTGGAGCAGTGGAGGTACTCTTTTGGCCAAAGAATATCTCACGCAAAGGGCGCGAAGAGCGCAAAGCATGGCATCATTCCTTAGCGCCGCATCATCCCCGGCCGCGCCGCCAAAATCGCCGTGCCCGCAAGCGCGGGCCGGATGAAAAAGAGAGAGCAGTAGTGCAAGGTTCCGCCTAACGGCCTG
>JAADGC010000051.1 GCA_013152585.1 Chloroflexota bacterium | reverse complement strand
ACGTAGGGGCGATATTGGCCATGATGGGGGGTGTAGGGGCGAAGAATTCCTTCCTAACGCCCCCTGGAACAGGACTGTTGTTGCGCCAAGATCACCTTATCGGCAACGTTGGTGCGGGGGAATTGCTCGCCCGGCATGGCTGCTATACGGGAACCGGGCGTGTTGACAACAGCCCACCGAAACGGCGAGCTGCCCCCCTGCGGGGCAGGCGGCCGCAGGCCCCATAGCCCCGATTTCAATCGGCGGCACGGCTTCGGCATCAGTCGGGCAAGAAGGCGGCGAAGGCTTCGTTGCCCAGGAGGCGAGCCTGAGGATGCAAACGTACACGTTCGGCCCCCACCTCGATCAGCCCCCGGCCTTGCAGTTCGGCCAATTCGGCAGCAAAGACCGTGCGCAAATCCTGGCCAAAGCGCTGCCCGAAAGTGTCGTAACGCACCCCCACTTCTACCAAGCGTAACCCCAGCATCATCGTTTCCCCCATGGCCAGGCGCGGAGGGATATCTTCGCTCATGTCGCTGGTGTTTGTATTTTGCTGGACCGCCTGTATGTAGGCGCCGACGTTGCGCAGAACCGACCAACGACGATTGGCTTCGGAGCTGTGGGCGCCCGGGCCCAGCCCCAGGTAGGGGGCATTGTGCCAGTACACCAGATTATGTCGGCAGGCAAAGCGGGGCAGGCCCTCTGCGGTCAGGGGGCCGCGGGCCCAGTTGGATATTTCGTAGGCGTGGTAGCCGGCCGCGCCGAGCATATCGGCGGCGATTTCGTACAGATCGGCTGCCCCATCATCATCGGGCGCGGACACCTGGCCCGTAGCCACCCGATGGGCGAGGGGGGTGTCGGGCTCGACGATGAGACTGTAAAGAGAGAGATGTTCGGGCTGCAGGGCGATGGCCTGGCGCAGGCTGCGGCGCCAACTGTCCGGACTTTGCTGCGGCAAACCGAAGATAAAGTCGAGGTTGATGTTGTCGAATCCGGCCTGGCGGGCGAGCCGGAAGGCGTCGATGGCCTGCTGGGCGCTGTGGATGCGGCCCAAAAAGCGCAGTTCGGCGTCATCGAAGGATTGCACGCCCATGCTGAGGCGGTTGACGCCGAGGGCGCGCAGGGTTTGAAAACGATTTTGATCGACCGTACCGGGGTTGGCCTCACTGGTGATCTCGGCATCGGTTGCCAGGGTAAAGCTGGCGTGCAGGGCGGCAAAGAGTGTCTGCAGATGGGCGGGGCTGAGGACAGTGGGGGTGCCACCGCCCAGGAAAACACTGGGCACCGTAACCTGCGGCCGTGTCTGCCCTGCCCGCGCCAGGTCGACCGCCAGCGCCTGCACAAAATCGGTATAGTGTCGTTCCTGCCCGGCGTAGGAGTTGAAGTCGCAATAAGGGCATTTGCGTTGGCAGAAGGGAATGTGCAGATAGAGGGCCAGGAGCCGGTTCAAGAGTGGTTTTCGAGGCGGAAGCCGTGGCCGCGCACGGTGATGATGTATTGATGCTCGGGATCGAGTTCGACCAGGCGCTCGCGCAGGCGCCGCACCAAAGCATCGATAGCCTGTTCGGTGACACCATCGCTGGCCGCATCGGGCCACACCTGGCGGACAATGTCGTCACGGCTGATGACTTTGTCCTGGGCCTCGACCAGCGCTTTGAGCAGGCGGTATTGGGCACTGGAAAGGGGCGGGTCCAGAATCTGGTTGGCAATGGCTACGGTGCGCCGGGCGCTGTCGAGGTGGAGTCCGTTCTGAGATCGGAGCGGTGACTCGACTTCGATGGTGAGGGGGGCGGTGGCGCCGGCGTCGACAAACGCCAGTTTGAATCGTAAAGCGATTTGAATTTCGTCGCCATCCTGCATGCGACGGCCATTGGTAACAGGTTCGCCGTTCAGATAGGTACCGTTTTTGCTCTGTTTGTCGAAGAGATAGTAACCGTCAGCCCGGCGTTCGATGGTGGCATGTTCACGCGAGACGACGCGTTCGGCGAGCATGATTTCACACATGGGGCTGCGGCCGATGCGAATGATAGGGTGATCGAGCGGCCAACGTTTGTTTCCTTCGGGCATTTGCAGGATGAGCATGGCGACTTCTTGCGGTTGCATAGGCGCTACACCATTGAGAGGGGTGTGGGAATGAAAGACGCGTTAGAGCAGGGTGCTGTTTGTGCTGATGAGGAAGGTGATGAGGAGGAGCACGGCGGCCATGAGGAGGAGGATGCTGTTGCTACGGATGGCTTCGGACCATGAGGGGTCGGGCAGCGTGTAGGTGGTGCCTATCGTGACGATGTCGTGGGGGCTAAAGAGCAAATCAGAGAAGTCTTCGATGCTGGGTGGACGATCGTCGGGATGCATAGCCATGGCCGCAAGAATGGCGCGCTCGGTAGCGGGGGAGATGGCCGGGTTGATGGTGCGGGGCAAGGCCAGGCTGCCAGGCTGTAAAAAGCGCTGACGGGCATCGACAGGGGGGGTGAGAGTGAGCAGATGGTAGATGGTGGCGCCGAGGGCGTAAATGTCGCTGCGCACGTCGGTGTGGCCGGTGTCGCCGCCGTATTGTTCCAGCGGGGTGTATTGGGCGGTGCCACGGCCTTGCACCACGGTGACGGTGCGACTTTCGTCGGCCAGCAGGAGTTTGACCAGACCGAAGTCTACCAGTTTGATGTACCCGCTGGGCGTGAGTTTGATGTTGGAGGGTTTGATGTCGCGGTGGACAATGGATGGGGTGCGGGTGTGCAGGTAGGCGAGGGCGTCGCAGAGTTGCTGTATCCATTCCAGCACCTGGTCTTCGAGCAAGAATTCGCTGCGCCTTTTGGCGCCGGCAATGATCTCGCCCAGGTCGTTTCCGGGCACGAAGTCCATGAGCAGATATTCGCGCTCGTTTTCGGAAAAATAGTCGCTGACTTTGGGTAGGCTGGGATGATCCAGCCGGGCCAGGGTGCTGGCTTCTTGATAGAATTGTTCCTGGTAAGCCACAGGATCGTCTTCGTCGCCCATGAGGTTGGGCAGGATTTCTTTGACGGCGCACATACGTCCTTCCAGACGCAGGTCGGTGGCTTTGTAGACAGATCCCATGCCGCCCTGGCCGATGAGTCCGATAATGCGGTAGCGGCCGCGCAGGGTAACGCCGGGATTGAGACTGCGGGTGGTCATGGTGGTTTAGCTGCGGGCAGCGGGTTGGAAGAGGAGAATGTCGGTGACAAAGGGCAGGAGCCCGCCGATGAAGGTGGCGATGAGGGCGAAGACGCCGCTGTTTTGGGGCAAGAAGGGAGAGGGAACGGGGAGCCAGCCCTGGGAGTAGAGGATGTAGGCACTTTGGGCGCCGACGATGGAGATGAGCAGGTTGCGCAAGACGACGGCGCGTTCCTGGTGATCGCCATGGGCCAGAATGTAGTGGAATGAGGCGGCGACGCCATTGACGACGAGCGCCAGCAAGTATAAGGTGAAATTGACGCGTGTGTTTGGCCGGCCGGAGCTATCGTCAAGTGGGGGTGTGGGAGAGACGGCCGGTGTGGCCGTGGTGGTGGGCGTGGCCGTGGTGGTAGGTGTGGGGGTGATGGTGGCAGTGGGGGTGGTGGTAGGGGTAGTCGTGGCGGTGGGCGTGGTGGTGGGCGTCGCTGTGGCCACCGAGGCGCCGGTTTCGCCACCTACCGAGAGAATGAAGGGCACGGCTGAGACAGCTCCTTCGCCGGATGTGGCCGAGAGCTGAAATACCCCCGGACGTTCGATGGTCAGTTGCACAGTGGCGATTCCGTTGCTGGTGGCGGCCTGTCGCCGCGGCAGTTCCACACCGGCCTGTTGGTCCAAGAAACGGAATTCGACCGGGGTGCCGTCGGGGACAGCGTGACCGTTGTAGTCGAGCACAGGACCCGCGCGCAGGATCACATCATCGCCGACTTCGATGTCGGCACCGGGATTTTCGGCGTCGATCTCTATGGCCTGCAGGCTGCCCTGTTTACGATAGAGAATGATGAGGGGGAAGGGGCGCTGCGGATCGGGACTGAGCTGGCGGTTGAGATCGTAATTGACCCCGGTCACGCTGACGGGCAGGATGCCAACAGGGGTGAGTTCGCGAAACAGGGTGCGGACGGCGGTTTCGAGGAAAGGGAGTGTTTTACTGTAGAGGCCGTAATAGGCCGTGAGTTTGGCAATTTCTGTGTCGCTGAGAAAGTAGGGGGCATTGAAGGCGAAGACAACGAGTTTTTTGTCGCGCAGAATGTCGGCGCGTTGGTCGAGCAATTGGTCGAGAAAATGTTTGAGGGCAGCGGAGCTGGGGGCAGTTTCCTGGTCGACATCGAGCATGGCAAAGACGATCCAGTTGGCGCCATTGATCAGGTCGTTGAGCTCGCTAAAGCGCTCGGGGCTGAGCTGCTTTTCGGGGGGCTGGCTATCGGGGGACTCGATCTGTTGCAACAGGGTGTCGAGTTCGCTGAAACTGGCGCTGTCGATATAGCCGGGGCGCACCTGATCGCTGGCCTCGGGGCCGTAAAGGCGCAGGGCAATCTGTTCGAGGCCGTCGACGGGGATGGCGGGGACGGTGGGGCAAGTGGCACAGTCGCCCGTAGGACGGCTGTCGGTGAAGATGAGGACGCGTTCGTCGGGCAGGGGGGGGCTGGGCAGACGGTCGGCGATTTCGGTGGCGCCGGGGAAGATGAGGGTGTTGGCAGCGCGGGCGAGTTCGGTGACGAGTTCGGTGCCCTGATTGAGGAGATCGAGGCTCTTGCTGCTATGTTGGGTTTCGCTCCAGCTTAGATGGGGATAGAGTTTGAGCTTGAGGCGGATGATGCGGGTGACGGAGGCATCGACACGGGAGCGAAAGGCCGGGTCTTCCTCGTATTTCTGGCGAAAGAAGCTGATGGCGTCTTCCATATTGGCAAGTTGGGCACTCCAGACGCCGTCGCGATCGAATTGGGCCAGGATGAGAAGGTCGTTGCCGGCCAAAAAGGCCTCTTGCGTGACGCGGCGGGTGGGAAAGCGGTCGGGTTCGTAAGCCTGGTAGTAGCGTTTGAGGGCGCGCACCCCCAAGGCATCGGAGACGAGCACGCCGCCGGCCGAACGCCAGGTGCTAAAGCCTTCCATGATGGTTTGCAGCTCTGGGGCCAGGGAGATGGGGGGGGTGAGCTGGCGCGGGTTTTCCTGAAAGCCTTTGTAGCGAACATGGGAGGTCATGAGGGCATCGGTGGTGGCCACGGTCGTCTCTGCCTGATCGGTGACGCCATGAAAGGGCACCAGTTCCACTTGCTGCAGGGCCGATAGTGGTTTTTGCACGGTGGCCACCTCACGGTCGGGGCGGCGGTCGCTGCCGCCTTGCCCTGGGAAGTGTTTGGCGACGGTGGCCATATGATTGTTCGAGCCCTGATGAACGCCGGTGATGTAGGCCTTGCCCATTTGCGCCACCCAATAGGCATCGCCGCCAAAGGTGCGCGAGCCGGGATAGCCTTTGAGTTCGGGACGAGGGTTGTCGAGCACGTCGAGCGAGGGCCCCAACAGCATGTTGATGCCCACCGCGTTCAGCTCTCGACCGACCACTTCACCGATGCGCCGGGCATATTCGGGCTGCCACGTGGCGCCGATAGCCAGGTTGTTAGGCACCGGCGTAAAGCCGTTGATCAGGCGGGTGTAGGGATAGCCATCGCCTTCGTGGTCGATGGCCACCAGCAGCGGCAGGCCAGGGATAGTATCGGCGACGAGGGTGTTGCGGTTGAGGGTGCCATTGGGGAGAACCAGGGGTCTGTTGAGATCGCGGAAGGCGTAGGTTTGCAGATCGTTGGTCAGGCGTTGCACCTGAGCGGGGGTGTTGTCAGTATTGCGGAAATTCTCGTTGGCTGCCAGCAGGACGACGCCACCCACATGCCAGTCGCGCACCAGGCGGGCGATGTCGCTGTTGGGACCGGTGTTGTTGCCCACAAAGGTGATGAGAAAGAGCTGCCCCACGCGCTGTTCAGGGCTCATGTTGGCCAGGATTTCCTGGGTCAGCGTCTGTAGTTGCTGAGGGCTGAGCACAGGCGTAGGAGGCGTGGGGGTTGATTCCTGTGCCAGACTGGGAGGCTCGCCGACGAGGGCAAGGCTGCCTACGATGACGAGGGTGAGAGCCAGGAGGCCGCGAATGAGTGAATGCCGCATAATGCGAGTATAGAAGGCTCGGTGGGGGGTGTCAAGTGTGAGGTTGGGATGGATATGGGCGGGCGCTTTGGGATTGATAGATTTGGTGATCTGACGCCGTTTGGGGTATACTTTTTGCTTGGGTGTTTCGCGCGCCCATACCTCAACCTCTTTTCACTTTTCTCTATTTCACACGCTCTTACTGTCTCCAAGCTTGTGCCCACAGGGTGCTTTAACCAAGGTGAGAGCGGAGGTCAAACAAATCAAGGAGTATTGATTATGGCAATTGTAAGCCTCAAGGCTTTGCTCGAGGCCGGCGTCCACTTTGGGCATCGCACCAAGCGTTGGAATCCAAAGATGAAGCCTTTCATCTTTACCGAACGCAACGGTGTGCACATCATCGATCTGCAGCAAACGGTTTCGCAGTTGGAAAGCGCGGCTCATTTTGTGCGCGATCGGGTCGCAGATGGTCATACGGTGCTTTTTGTGGGCACCAAGCGCCAGGCAGCAGATATTATCGTCAATGAGGCGCAGCGCTGTGAGATGCCTTATGTGAATAAGCGCTGGCTGGGCGGCACTCTGACGAATTTTACCACGATTCGTTCCCGCGTAGACTATATGATCGAGCTGGAACAGCGTCGTGATTACGGTGAATTTAACCGTCTCCCTAAAAAAGAAGCGCTGAAACTGAACGAAATGATCGAACGTCTGAACCTGCGGGTTGGCGGTCTTCGTTCCATGACGAAACTGCCGGATGTTGTGTTTATGGTGGATATTCGGCGTGAAGATCTGGCAGTGAAAGAAGCTTCGAAGCTGGATATTCCGATTGTGGCTGTGGTGGATACCAACTGCAACCCTGATCCCATCGACTACATCATCCCTTCCAATGATGATGCGATTCGAGCCATCAAATTGATGGTGAGCAAGATTGCCGATGCCGTCATCGAAGGCCGCAATATGAGCGAGGCGCTGGCAGCCGAAGATGCCGAAGCAGCCGAGGGCATGGAGAAGGAACAATCCTATGCGCGGCCGGCGTTGCAAAAAGAACGCCCGGAAGACGAATTGCTGGGGCCGTCCACCCTGGCCAAACTGGCTGAAGGGCTTGGCTCGGATGACGGAGAAACCGCAACAGCCAAACCGACCCCTGTTGAGGCAAACAAAGCAGACGCAAGCAACAGCTAAGCATCTTTTTGAAATTTGCAACCTCCGGGATCGGCTACATAACGCAGCACACTGTTTGCTACGGATGAACGAGTCGCCCGGAGGTTTTTTTAGGCGATACAGCCCCTCCCCGACACCCTCAAATCACCCCTATCAGGAGATAAAATAGCATGGAAATTACAACCGCAATGGTGAAAGAATTGCGCAAGACGACCGGCGCCGGCGTTTTAGACTGCCGCAAGGCTCTGGAAAGTTCGGAGGGCGATTTTGACAAGGCCGTGACCCTGTTGCGCGAAAAAGGGTTGGCTGCTGCCGCCAAGCGCGCCACCCGCGACGCCAACGAAGGCCTGATTGGCCATTACATTCACATGGGCGCCAAGGTGGCTGCCCTGGTCGAAGTCAACTGCGAAACCGATTTCGTGGCCCGTACGTCCGAATTCCAGGCCCTGGCGCACGATCTGGCCATGCACGTGGTGGCGGCTCGTCCGCAGTACCTGAGCATCGAAGATGTGCCGGCCGCGGTGCTGGAACAGGAAAAAGACATCTATCGCAAGCAACTGCTCGGCGAAGGCAAGCCCGAAAACATCGTCGAGCGCATCATCGTCGGCAAACTCAACAAGTTCTACGAAGAAAATTGTTTGTTGGAGCAGAAGTTCGTCAAGAATCCTGACGTCAAGATCAAGGATCTGATCAAGGATCACATTGCTTTACTGGGCGAGAACATCCGCGTGCGCCGTTTTGTGCGTATGGAAGTGGGCGCCTGAGTTTGGCTCTCCGAGTGAGATAACTTTATGTCTGACGTCAAATATCGACGCATCCTTCTCAAGCTCGGTGGCGAGGCCCTGGCTGGACCACAAGGCTTCGGTATTGATCCGGCCCAAGCCGCAATACTGGCCGCCAAAATCAAGCAAGTGTTCGACATGGGCGTGCAGGTGGCACTCGTGATCGGTGCCGGTAACCTGTGGCGCGGCAAACAAGGATTGCACCACGGCATGGAACGCACGACCGCTGATCACATGGGCATGTTGGCCACGGTGATGAACGCGCTGGCTTTGCAGGATGCCCTGGAACGCACCGGCATTGTCACCCGCGTGCAAACAGCCATCGAAATGAAAGCCATTGCCGAACCGTATATCCGCGGGCGCGCTATCCGGCACCTGGAAAAGGGTCGGGTCGTGATCCTGGGGGCGGGCACGGGCAACCCCTATTTCACCACCGACACTGCCGGGGCACTGCGAGCGATGGAGATCGACGCCGAAGTCATGATCAAGGCCACGAAAGTGGATGGCGTGTACGACGGCGATCCCAAAACCAATCCCCATGCCAAGCGTTATGATCGGTTGCGATACATCGATGCCATTAGCAAACGCCTGGGCGTGATGGATTCGACGGCTATCACTTTATGTATGGACCATGGTTTGCCCATCATCGTGCTGGATCTGTGGCAGGAAGGAGCGCTGGAGAGAGCCGTGCAAGGCGAGACGATAGGCACCCTCATTTATCATTAGCACCACAAGCCGGGCAAGTGAGTGTTCGTCTGGATGGACGGGAACTCATTTTTGCACGATTCCTTAGCTTGTCCGGCTTGTCTGTTCAGGCGTACATGATTTACACTATATGCGCAAAGCTATGCTGCTTCGAGCGCACAGGGATAGCTGTTTCTATCTGTAAAAGCGCTCTGTCTCTGCTGCATGTTGACGCAGTTGCCATGGAGGTTTAGCAATGTTAAATGACGTCAAGCAAGAAGCCACCGAGCGTATGAAAGGCGCCATCAAGGCGCTGATGGGCGATTTCGCCGCCATTCGTACGGGTCGTGCTACGCCCGCGTTACTGGATCATGTTCAGGTTGACTATTTTGGCGTGCCGACCGCCATCAACCAACTGGCCGTGATCACGATTCCTGAACCGCGTCTGATCGCCATTCGCCCCTTCAGCCCCGGCGACATCGGTACTATCCAGCGCGCCATCCTCAAATCCGATCTGGGCCTGAACCCTTCCAACGATGGCAAATTGATCCGCCTCACCATTCCGCGCCTCACCGAAGACCGGCGACGGGAACTCAGCCGGCAGGCGGGGCGCAGGGTCGAAGAGGCGCGGGTGGCGATCCGCAATGTGCGCCGTGATGCCATCTCGGACCTGCGTGATTTTGAAAAAGAGAGCATGATCACAGAGGATGATCTGCGGCTGGGCACCGATCAGATTCAGGACTTGACCGATGATTTCATCAAGAAGATTGATAAAATTGGTGAAGCCAAAATCGCTGAGATTATGGAAGTGTGAACCTGCCGGAGCTGAATGACCCACAACTTATGCCTCAATCTCCACTACCCCCTGATTCTGACAAGGACCCCGACCGCCCGGTGCCGCAGCACATCGGCATTATTATGGATGGAAACGGGCGCTGGGCCAAAGCGCGGGGTTTGCCGCGTCAGGCAGGGCATCGCGCCGGCACCAAAAACATCCGTCGCGTGCTCGAAGAAGCCGTGCGTTTGGGCATCAAGGTACTGACGGTCTATGCCTTCAGCACCGAGAACTGGGGCCGGCCGGCAGAAGAAGTCAAGCATTTGATGTGGTTGATCAGCAAGAGTATTCGGGATGAGTTGGATGAGCTGGATGCGAACGGTGTGCAGATCCGCCACAGCGGGCGGATGGCGGGTGTGAACCCACAATTGCAAAAGGAGATTCGCCGGGCCATCGAACGCACACGGCACAACGATACCATCATTCTCAATGTAGCCTTTAATTATGGCGGCAGAGCCGAAATAGTCGATGCTGTCAAACATATGATCGAGGATCAAGTAGCACCAGAAGAAGTGACCGAAGCCCTACTCTCCAGTTATTTATATACGGCCGGCCTGCCTGATCCCGATATGATTATTCGTACCGGCGGTGAGTATCGTCTTTCGAATTTTCTCACCTGGCAGGCAGCCTATGCCGAATACTACGCCCCCCCCGTGTTCTGGCCTGATTTTGATGAGGCCGAATTACGACAGGCGGTGGCCGTGTATCAGGGTCGGGAACGTCGCTTTGGTCTGGTGAAATAGCGTCTTATGCTGCGACAGCGTCTGATCAGCGCCGTGGTACTGATGCCCATCGTCATCGTCATTTGGTGGTTGGGTGGTTGGGCGTACAGTATTTTTGTGGCCCTGTTTACGGTGGTGGCGGCATGGGAGCTGCTGCATTTGTTACAGCGAGAGGCATTTTTCGTGCCGGTCATGGGGCTGGCTCTGCCGGTGACAGCCATGCTGGTGCTGGAGGCGGCTTTGCCGTTGAATGCCATGCGCCTCCAGGTTCTGTTGGGCTTCTCTATCCTGGTGGCATTGGTAGTGGCATTGTATTTGCCCCATCAACGCCCGGCCAGTGATGTGTTGTTAAGTTTGGCAGCGGCCCTGTATCTGGGAATGACGCTGCGTTTTTTGGTGCTACTGCGGCTGTGGCCAGAGACTGGCCGCGAGTGGGTGGCGTTGGCGACACTCACCATCTGGGTGGCCGACTCGGGCGCTTATTTGATAGGCCGCAGCCTGGGCCGACACAAGTTGTGGCCACGCGTGAGCCCGAAAAAGACATGGGAGGGCTTGTTTGGGGGCTTGACGATGGGCATACTGGCGGCCATCTGGCTGGCGCCCATGCTGATTCCCGCTTTGCTGTGGTGGCAAGGGGCGCTGTTAGGCCTGATAGTGGGCGTGGGGGGGGCGTTTGGCGATCTCAGCGAGTCACTGTTTAAGCGCCAGGTGGGCGCCAAAGATTCTTCCCATCTCATCCCCGGCCATGGCGGCTTTTTCGACCGGGCGGATTCGTTTATTTTTGTGGCGCCCCTGGTGTATCTGCTGGCTCTGTGGTGGGGTTAGCGCCCCCGCTTATTCCACTTTGATGTAGGGCTGTAGTTTTGCCAGCGTTTTATCGCCAATGCCTCTGACGCGCAATAAGTCTTCGACGCGGCTGTAAGGCCGCTGCGAGATGATGGTGGCCGCGGTTTTGGGGCCGATGCCTGGCAATGTCTCCAGTTCGGCGGCGGTAGCTGTGTTGAGATCGACAGGATGGGAAGGATCGAGCGCCGGGGGAGCTGGCGGGATGGCCGTGGCCGATGATGACGAGGTCATGCTGGAAAGGTTGAGAGAGGTTTCCGCCTCGCCCTGGACGGGCACATAGATCTGCTCACCGTCAGAGAGGGGGTGAGCGAGGTTGATGGCGATGAGATCGGCGGCATCGGTGGTTCCACCGGCGGCGCGCAGGGCGTCATCCACCAGACTATCGGCGGGGAGACGATATACGCCCGCAGCATGCACAGCGCCGCTGACGTAAACACGTAGCGGCGCCGGAGTGGGACTGGCCTGCGGGGTGGAGAGCACCGGCAGGGTGGCAGGCGGCAGGATTTGGATGGGCTGGGCAGCGGGATGACGTTTAGCTGAAAGCAGGTAAAGGCCAAAGAGGCTCAGCCAGAAGAGAGATGTGGCGAGGATGATGGGAAAAGAACGCCGCCAGTCAGACATCCTCATCCCGCTCCTTTTCGTCAAAGGGAGGATCCAGCGCCCACCCGATCATCTGGCTGAGAATGCCAGCGAGCTGGTGCGGGTGCTGGAAGGTGGTGGTGATGTCGATGGTCTCGGTACGTTCACCGTGCAGATAGTAAAGACGCTGTTGGCGCTGGCGGCGCATGACTTTGGGGGCTGCGGGATGAAATTGCCGTTGCAGACGGATGCGGCCACCTTTGTCGATGTGCAGGGCCCAGGCGCCAGGCAAATCCTGACGCCGCGCCAGGAGCGGATCGCTTTGCTCCACATCCCAACCGTGCGTGGTCAACCAGGCACAGGCTGGCTGCAGATCGAGTGGGGGGCGGCGAAGAGTGCTCATGGTCGCGGGGCGGCCTCTGAGGGCGGAGGATCAGGCTTTGTCGTTGTTGCCGGGCAGCAGCCCCTTGAGGGTGCTCAGGAATTCTATCGGCAAAGGGAAGATGATGGTGGAGTTTTGTTCGGTGGCGATTTCGGTCAGAGTTTGCAGGTACCGTAGTTGGATGGCGCCGGGCGAAGCTGTCATGACTTTGGCGGCTGCGGCCAATTGCTGCGAGGCGGAATATTCCCCTTCGGCATGGATAATCTTGGCCCGGCGTTCGCGTTCGGCTTCGGCCTGGCGGGCCATGGCGCGCTGCATGGTAGTTGGAAGTTCCACATCTTTAACCTCGACTACCGACACTTTGATGCCCCAGGGCTCGGTAGCCAAGTCGATGATGCGTTGCAGTTCCTGGTTGATGCGCTCACGACGCGACAACAGATCGTCCAGCTCGTGTTGGCCTAAAACCGAACGCAGGGTGGTTTGAGCAATCTGAGCGGTGGCACGACGGTAGTCTTCGACATTGATCACGGCCCGGTCCGGATCGATGACATGGAAGTAGGCCACGGCGTTGACGCGCACGGTGACATTGTCTTTGGTGATGGCTTCCTGCGAGGGCACGTCGAGTGTGATCACACGCAAATCCACTTTGACCATGCGTTCGATGAAGGGGATCAGCAAAATGAGGCCCGGCCCGCGCACGCCGGCAAAACGCCCTAAGCGAAAGACGACACCACGTTCGTATTCCTGAACGATTTTGATGGCGGCGGATACGATGAGCAGCGCCACCAACAAGAAAGGCAGCAGGGCTGAAAAGAGTTGAACCATGATTGATAATCCTTTGGGGGGGGAGTGTAGATGGGCAAGGCAGTTAAGTGACACTCTTTTCATTATAGGGCTTTTGCGTTACTTCTTCAACTCAGGTTCAGGAGCAATGTGTGCGTCTCGGCCTTAAAATCTGACCGCAGCGCATTTACTCAAGCCGATCCAGATCATACATCACCCAGGCGACGGTGTCTTTGTACAGCTTGATGCTGATGGCCGTGACATTGGGGGCGTAGAGGGCTTTGTCCATCTGCTCGCATAATATGCGGCCGAAATGCTCGATGCTGGGATTCAGCCCCGCGAATTCGGGTAGATCGTTCAGGCTCTTGTCGCGATAGTGATCGAGCAAGGCGTCGAATTGGACGTTGAGATCGATGATGTCCACGAGATAGCCGTGGGGGTCCAGTTCTTCGCCTTCGATCATCAGTTCGACGCGGTAAAGGTGGGAGTGCAGTTCGTTCTCGGGGCCGGCATCTTCGTCCGTGAGGAAATGTTGGGCGATGAAGGTGCGATTCAGGGAAAGTGTGTACATAAGTGTTGGGTGTCAGGGGTGAGTGTCAGGCCTGGCGGCAACAGTGCCCTGATAGCTGTTGGCAATGCTGGGGCCAGGTCGGTTGGGGAATCAGATCGATTTGTGAGAATATGTCGGCAACCACGCCCAGTGGCAGGCCCATGATCGAGGCAAAGCAACCCTCGAAACGGGCGACGGGGCGAAAGTCGGGATGCTGAATGGCATAAGCGCCAGCCTTGTCCAGAGGATCACCGCTAGCGATATAGGCATCGATTTCGGCATCGGTATAGGGGCGCATGAAAACACGGCTGCTATGGACGTGGCACAGCAACCGGGGGTGCAGACTGGGGCTGGCTACGGCCACAGCCGTGAGCACTTGATGCGGGGCTGTGCGTAATGATTGTAGCATACATCGAGCGTCGGCGGCATCCTTGGGCTTGCCCAGGATGCGCCCCTGCAGCACGACGATGGTGTCGGCTGCGAGGACGATGCCCTGTTGGGCGCGGTCGGCCACAGTCCGGGCTTTGGTCTCGGCCAGGCGCCGGACGTGGGCGGCGGGTGCTTCGGCCGGCCAGGCGCTTTCGTCGATGTCGGCGATGTGCACCCGGAAGGGCAGGCCCAGGTATTGCAAAAGTTGGCGGCGTCGGGGTGAGGCCGAGGCTAGGATGAGAGGCGGCTTCATGATCGTGGCTTTTAGATATCGCTGTTGCGTTGGGCCAGGAAAATGCCCAGTAAAACGCAGATGCCACCCAGGATTTGCAGGGCGCCGATCGTCTCGCCCAACCACACCCAGGCGATGAGCGTTGAGAAGACGGGCTGGAACAGTAAAATGACCGAGGTCAGTGCTGCTGGCAGTTGGGCCAGGGCATAGGTAATCAAGCCCTGCCCCCCCACATGCGAAAACCAGGCCAGCGTCAGCAATAGCAGCCAGCCCTGCCACGAGGTGCTGAGAAGTTGTTCGCGTGTAATGAGGGTGAGCAGAAAAAGTGCGAAGGAGGCGGTGATGGCGGAGGCGAGCATGATGGTGCTGGAAGAATAGTCCGCCCGCAAGCGCCGCACGGTGAGCAGATAGCCAGCATAAAACAGCGGTGATAGCAATCCCAGGGCGTCACCGAGCAGATGGCTGCCGCCACTGTTGGCGCTGGAGCGGATCATCAACACTGCCCCCAAAATGGACAGCGTCAGACCCACGACAAACAGGGCCCGGAAGCGTTCGCCCAAAAAGCGCCAGGCGATGATGCTGACGACAATGGGCGCCATGTTGGTAAACAAGGTGGCGTTGGCGATGGTGGTGTAGCGAATGGAAAGATGATAAAAGCTGAGATCTGCGGTAAAGAACAAGCCAGGCACCAGCAGCCAGGGCGAAAACGCCGGTCTGGCGCCGGGACGGGAAGAGGACTGAGGCCGTAGCGATAGCGACTGCCACGCAAGCAACAGTGGGGCTGCCAGCGCAAAACGCCAAAAGGCAACGGCGATGGGCCCCACATCGCTTAGCCGCACGAAAATGGGCACAAAACCAATGCCAACTGCCCCCCCCACAACAGCCAGTGTCCCCACCAGTTGGGGATTGGTACGCAGGATTTGCAGCCGTGCCTGGGGTTTGCGCAGGGAAGTAGGGTGCATCACTGCATTGTAGCGCCTGCCCCCGTCCCACCGAAAATTTTGGGGCACAAGAGTTTGACGCAAAGAGCGCCAGGGATACAAATAGCTGGTTCTTTTGGATTTCGTGTGCGTTGTGCATCCGGCCACTCAGGGTGACACATGGGGTGAAGCTATCAGGTAGCTAGTACGCAGTCAAGTGTCCTTTGATACCTGTCATTCTGAGTGAAACGAAGAATCTCTTCTCTGCAATCGCAGATTCTTCACCCCATGGAGAGTCGGCGAAGGCCGACTCCTGGCCGCAGGCCTGAAGAGCCTGACTTCAGTCAGCAAGAGCAAAACGGAAGGTAATTTCTAGACGTTCACTTAGCGCGGCATCTGCACCCAGATACCATCATCTCTCAGGACGACGATACTGTCATCCCACTCGCCGATGTGCATGGCCCAGCCATTGCTGAAAGGCTGATACCAGCGCTCGCCGCCGGATTCATCGTCGGTGGGATCTCCCACGTTTTCCTGCAGGTAACCGTCGTTGCACCAGAGATAGCCAAATCCGAAATGTACAGGCGTCCCGGCTTCGGCCAAGGCCTCGGCTTCGGGACACGAATACTCCGGCATGCCGCTTTGCCAGCCATTGTCAAAGTCCTGCCATTGGCCCGGGGGAATGAGGGGTGTGACTGTGGCCGAAGACACCAGCACGTAGATCAGGTTGGTGTCCTTCCGCCAGAGCATGGCCCCTTGGCTGAAGGGCTGCCAGGAGCTGGTGAGGCCATAGGCTGCGGACTGTGCGCAGCCCAATTCCATCTCCTGTTGGGCGGCGGCAAAAAGGTCGTCCGGGGGATACGGGCAGCCACTACTCGGGGTGAGTAAGGCCGTGGCCTGATTGTTGTCTTCGTTGCTCTCCTGCACCTGATCGCGGGCATCGATGAGGCAGCTTGCGTTGAATTGCGCCGGAAGCTCCAGGGCTTGCGAGCGCAGCCAGCCGCTGCCACCAGGAGCGATGGGCGTGCTGATGGTGCCGTAGGACACCCGCTCGCCGTTCACGAGCATAATCAACAAGACTGCGGACTCGGTGACCGACCCTTTGCCGATATTCTCATACGCACATTCGATCTTGTTTCCTTCCACCAGCGTGGGCGCGTAGGCCAAGAGATCGGAAAGCGGTGTGGTCTCGGGTGTGATTTTTTCCGGCGCTAGTAGCGTTTCCAGGGGCACGGCGGACCGCGGGGGTGCGTCGCTGCCGGCGGTGGGCGGGGTCAGGCTAAAGCCCAGGAAACAGCCCGCGGTCATGGACAAAGTGGCATAGTGATAGATCTGCCCTTCATCAGAAGAGCGTAAGTCGAGCACTTCGAACTCGTCGGGGCCGGCGGTGATGAGACGATGGGCGATTTCATCACGCTCCGGATCGAAGGCGCGCAGAACGCCGCTCCCGGGATCTGCGTAGTTACGCACGGTCACATCCAATGAGTGCACGCGTGCCAACACGTTGCGAAAGTCAAAGGTGATCATGCCCTGATCCATCACAATATCGTCGATTCCGTCGCCGTTGCAGTCGTTCAGGCCATAACCGGGATTGCCATTCATGCCCCGCGGGCTCAATGTCAACGATACACCGTTCATCTCGAAGGGTTCACCCGGCTCGGGCAGGCGGGATACAGACGATGTGGGGGCAAGGACGTCGGCCTGGGGCCAAATCACTTCCCCCAGTGCCGGCTGATCCCGACCATCGAGCAAAGCCGCCGCCCATTCTTCAACGATTTTAGGAGCGACTTTGATACCAGCGCTGGGCTCACCGACGGGAGCCACCCAAAGCGCCCGCCCGGTAACGATTCCCCGGGTGGCGCCACCGGCCGTTACCCGCAGGTCGTCGCTCCCGGCATCGAGCGCTACGACCCACAATAAGGGGTTGTTTTCTTCGTGGGCGATCAGAAAACGGGTGCCCGTGACCTCGATTTGGGCAAAGTCGGCATCGATGCTGAGGCGGCGGTTGATATCTTTTTGAGGATTGAAGTTGCCAAGCAGTACGCCGGTCGCCTGTAACAAATCCACCAGAGCCGACTCGTCATCGACGTGGTATTCCTGTAATTGCAGGCTGCCGTGGCGCGTCACCTCCACCACCAGCAGATCGGCGAATTTGATGAGAGCACTGCCGCTGGTATCGACGTCGATACCTTCACCCACATGCAGTACGATTTTGGAGGAGGCTGGCAGCGTTTTCCGGGCGCCGTTGCTGGCCACAGTCTGGACTTGATCGCGACGGGCCTCGGCCAGGGCTGTAGACGTGGTTGGGGGGGCTGAGGTGACAGGAGGAACTGAAGTCGGGATCGTTGATGTCGCCGTGTCGGGTGTGGCAGGTGGTCCGCAGGCCGCCAGTAGCAGCCCCAGGCCGAGCAAAACAAGAGATAGTCGCTTTTTCATCATGGCACCTCCATCATGTGTGACCTGGGGAGCCAGCGGTGCAGGCCCGCGTACATGCCAGCACCGCTGGCAATGCCGGTGATGACCAACCACCACCATTCCGCCCCCGTAAAAGCCAGGTCCAGGGTAAAGACAAGCAGAAAAGCACCGATGCCAACCGCCATGGTAGCCAACAAGCGCATCCAGCCGGGAAGCTGCCAGGGCTGGGTGGCGACACCCACCAATAATGCGCCCAACAATGCCCCCGCCGTCAACATGGGGCCGACCAGCAATGGGCCCCGAGCGCCAAAGTTAATGACCAACATGCCCAGGGCGAACATCAGCGCCCCCATGCCGCTTGTCAGCAACCAGGTGCGGCGGGGACGTTCGGCGTCGGTCAGGGCCTGGACGGTGGTGCGGACGAAGGCCGCCCCCCCCACCACGAGGGCGCCGATCACGCCGCCCAGCGACACGCCCGCCAGGATCAGGCCCACGGTACGCCGCAGGTCCACGAAATCGCCAAAGGTTTTGGTGCTGGCCAGGGCCAGGAGCACGCCCAAACTGAACCCCAGCCCCCAGAAGCCGCCCTGCGCCCCCTGGGCGGTGGCGGCAAGGATGCGGGGCCAGGCTCGGCGCCAGCGACGCTGCCATACCCGGCGCTGGATGGGCCGGCGCAGGGCCGGTGGCAGCAAGGCATGGCTGGCGGGGGCCCGGTCGCGGATAAGGATGAGGGCGTGGAGAAGGTCGGGGGGGAGGGGAGAGTCGGTGGCCGGGGCAAGCAGGGCCTGCAAGGGGGCAGTCAGGCCGTGATCTTGCAGAGCGCAGGCGATGGCGGTGGCCGCGGCTTCCCGCTCGACAACAGTGGCGGCGGCAACGGCGGCGGTGGCCAACGCCTCGACAATCTGCGGGGTGTCGCAGTCTGCCATGGCCCGCAGGGCACGACTGCGCACGCTGGGGTCGGCGTGGTCTTGCAGGCGCACGAGCATCGCTCCGCGGCGGTCGGGCGTCAGCAGAGGCGCCCAGCCGCCGGCATCGGCGTCAAGCCCGACCGCCGAGGCATAGAGGAGGTCGAGGGCCGCCGGCGTCAGGCGGAGCTGTTCCCGCAGCGCGGCCACGGTCCGTAGATCGTCGGTGGCCAGCAGACGACCATCCTGCTGCCATGTCGGCAGACTGCGGCGCAAAATCTCCCGCGCTTTTTGCGCCGTCCAAAAGGCTTCGTTCAGCCACACGGAGATGGGGGTGGTCAGATAGTCGTGGATGAGTTCGTAGTGCAGGCGTTGGGTGCGGGGGGCACTGGCGGTGGGGGGCATCTCCCAACGCTGCAGCAGGTGCTGCGCCACCAGATCGTCCAGCAGGCTTTCGGCTGTGGCCGGAGACGTGCTAACGACTTCCAGGAGTTCGGCCAGCGACAGCCGTTGCCGATTGCCGCCACTGGTGACCAGGGCGGCCAGCAGGGTGCGCGCCGGGCTTTGGCGGTCAGGTGGCAGGCGGGAGATGACCTGATCGAGATAGCCGCTGAGCAGGGATTTGACGCCGCCGCTTTGGGCGTAGAAGGCAGGCGTGATGCGCCGTTCGCCTGGCGCCAGGGTCTCGAACAGGCGTTGGCAAACCAGTTGTAGTTGGGCGGGCAGGATGCCACGGCCCTCGGCATCTTCCAGCTCGTCCAGCATCTGCTCCACCACAGCCGGAGCCCACTCGATATCGAACTGGTGAGTCGGTTCCACAATGGCGCTGTGCGCGGCTTCGCGCGTCAGGCGATCCAGACGAAAGCGGGCCGAAAGGGCGGGCTGCTCCCACCAGGCCGGCGCGGGCAATTCCGCCATCCGGTCTTCTCGCAGCACCCACACCCAGCGCAGATCCAGGCTGCGATCTTCGGCCAGGCTTTGCAGAGTCTGCCAGTTGGCCTGACTGATGGCGGGGTCAGATTCGGCCAGATGGGCCTCGAAGGGATCGACGATAATGACGATGGGGCCGCGTAGGTCGTGCTGTTGGCGGCGGAGGCTGTCGTTCAGGGAGTCGGCCGGGGGCAGGGAGAGGCCGGCATGCGCGGCGCTTTCCGCCAGCGCCGTGCTCAACCCATCCTCCAAACTCAGCCCCACCTGAGGCGCCATATCCACCACCCAGGCGCCCATCTGTCGCAATTGGGGACGCACGCCAGCCTGCATGAGGCTGGTTTTGCCTACACCGGCGGCGCCGTACAGCAGGGTGATGCGATGCGCCAGGATGCGATGCGTCAGACGTTGGCTGGCCTCGGCGCGGGCAAAGAAGATGCTCTGGTCGCCGGCGCCGAAACTGGCCAGGCCTTTGTAGGGTGCAGAGGGCGGGGGCAGTGTGGGGGCGGGGATAGGAGGCGGCGGCGAGACGCCCGCCGTCACACCGGCTTTGACCTGTGTGGCCAGCGTTTGCAGAAAGGTCAGGGGCTCGCGTTCACAGACTTCGACGTTCTGCTGTTCCCAGTATTGTTGCTCGATGTCCGGCAACGCCTGCGGGGTGATGGCGTAGGCCTGGCGCCGGTACACGGTGAGCTTGCGGGTAACATGGTTATAAAAGCGTTTGAAGAGGGCGCTTTGCAGATCGTAGCCTAAAAAAATGAGGGTTTTAGTGGCGAAGAAGGAGCGCACCACGTCGCTGATGGTAGGCAAACGATCGATAAAGGCGTCGATATCGTCTTCGGTGAGCACCAGGCTGTCGGGCTGAGTGATGTCGCCCTGCATTTTGATCAGGGTGATTTTGCTTTCGTCGAAGAAGGGGACATCGGTGTCACGCACGATGAGCACGTAGGGCTTGCCAGATTGGTCGAGGGCATGTTCGAGGATGTGGTCAAAGCGGGTGGTGATCACCTTGGTGCTGGGCAGGACGGCGTCGGCGATGAGCTGGTGGATGGCCGTGGGGTGAGTGTCCGCTTGCTGCAACTGTTCCCGCACAGCCTGAATGAGTGCCCGTCGTCCGCGCAGCACTTCGTAGTCGCGGGCAACCGCCGGCAGGCTGGCGTCGGGACGTTGGTAGTTGATCTGCGCGGCCAGAGCCTGGGCGATTTGCTGCACGAGGGGCTCTTGGCCCGGTTGTTGGCGCAGAGCCGCGCCCACAAAGAGGACGGCGTTGTCCTGGACGATGAGTCGGGCAAGGCGGGCGATGAGATCAGGCATGAGATTCTCTCCCAGAAACGAGAACAGAGAATGATCACCGATAGCAATGAAGGTACACCGTTTTGAGCCCGAAGGCAAGCAGATGCGAGAGCCCCCTTGCCTGCGCCCACACGTTCTCGCCACTCGCTGCCACGACCGCCGGGCGGCCTGCGCCCTGTCCCAGCCGATTGAAATCGGGCTTTTTAGGCGCTTCGCGCCGGAGGTCGGCCTCCGCCGACCGATCTTGTTGACAGCGGCTCGCTATCGCGGCGACCTGTCCCCGCAGGCCTGTCCTAAGGTAGCGTCCAGGAATAACTTTCCTTTTTGGGGCTGACGCTGGCCGAGGGTACCCTTCAC
>JAADGC010000120.1:23323-56570 GCA_013152585.1 Chloroflexota bacterium | reverse complement strand
ATGTGCAAGTTGGAAGACATCATGCAAGACCACGGACCCATTGGCAACAGCTACTGGAAGAATGTGTGGGACATCACCCGTTCTGAATTCAAGAACGTGAAAGCGCATCCCACTGCCTACTACCTGATGAACAAAGTCTGGAAAGACGTTTGATTCATTTTTGTTAGAGAGTGGTTGAAAAATCGCAGAAGGGGTAGAAGATGAGCCCTTTTGGTGAACTGGTGGGTGTGAGTTAACCATCATGAACGAAGCGACTGGGAAACAAATGTATCATAACGCCTGGGCCACCAATCACCAGGTGGGGGAAGATACCGTCAAAGAGGTGGCCGAAAACACTCTGTTGAGGCGAAAATGTCCTGGCCACCTCCTGGAGGTCACTGTGAGCCCCCAGGAGATGCGGTTGATCCAAATCGGGCCGTATCCCATCCGGCCCTGGTTGAGCCAGATGCGGGTTACGGCACAAAAGTCACTTGTAGCGTTGGCTCCTGCCCCGACGGCCAGCTTTCCCGGCTGGCCACAGCGATGCGCCCGCGCGGGCCGGTGGCGCTTAGCGCCAACTGTCCCGGCCCCGAGTCATCGGCCCAGGCAGATACCTGCGCCGACACATCCAGTATTAGCTGGCCCGGGTGCACGACCACCGGTGTGTCGGGATTGTAAGTGGCGGGGGCGTTGGCATAGCTCACCTGCGTGGTGTCAAAGGTTGTCACATTCAGCACTTGCAGGCGCTTACCGGCCGCACCCGATTCGAAGAGAACGGTCAGGGTGAGTTGGGCGCTGCGGATGTCGGCTGTGGGGGGGAGCAGGGCGCGATCGAAGCTGAGGAAGGCATTGTCCAGGCCGGTGGGGCGTACAATCAATGCCGCATAGGCATTATAATTCGTGGTCGGCGTGCCGCTATCCACCCAGGTGTCGGCCAGTAATGGCAGGCTGACTGTGGTCCACACGCTCGTCTGGGCGGTGGCGGCGCCTATGCCGCCATCATCATCGCCAACAGTTAACGAGAGCGTATAGACGCCGGCGGCTGCGTAAACATGGCTGGCAGCGAATTGCGGGGTCACATCTGCCCGTTCCAACGGCGGCGAACCGTCGCCAAAATCGAGCGTTGCCGACCAGCTATCGGCGCCTGGATCAACGAAGGCAACGGTTACAGTCACGGCTTCGCCCGCGGCTGCGGCAGCAACATGCAACTGCGTCACCTTCGGCGCCACATTCCTCACATCCACTTGCACGCGGGCAACGCCCACATCCTCACCGTCATCGGCACGCACGGTCACGGTGTACGTGCCATTGTCGGCGTAGCGATGTTCGAGGACAAAGCTGTGGTTGGGGGACAGAGCCAACGGTTGGATGCCGGAGCCGTCGCCATAATCCGCTGTCAACGTCCAGGTATCCGCACCCGGGTCGTGCATTTCGCCGCTCATTTGTAATGAATCGCCTTCGTTCAATGCCGCGGTGGCAGGTAGAGTGAATGTAGGCGCTACATTGCTGACCGTCACCGTGAATTGGCCGCTGGCGTTGGCCTCGCCATCGCTCAGCGTCACACCGAGCGGGTAAACGCCGTCTTGCGTATAGCGATGTTCGAGGGCAAAGCTGTGGTCGGGTGCCAAGACCAAGGACTGGACCGGGGAGCCATCGCCATAATCCACCGTTCCCGTCCAGGTATCGGCATCAGGATCGCTGAAAGAAGCTGTCGCGTGCAGGGTCGATCCTTCGTCAAGCTGCTGATCGGCGGGAAGGCTAAGGGTGGGGGCTGTGTTCTGCACGTGCAGGGTGGTGGAAAGTACGCGGAAGGGTTCGGGCTGCTGGTCGACATAGAAGATCAGTGAAGCGTTGACGTCGGCAATGTGCTGCCCTGGCTCTACCTCCACCACAAAGCTCCCAGCCATGCTCTCGCCCGTGGCCAACGTTCCCAGATAGGCAAAGCCACTGATGTCGTCGGCGGAAGTGGCAGCCGTGAGGGTCGCACTCTCCGCGGCCTGCCAGTTGGCCAGCAGTTGCGCTGTGGGCAGACCCACGGGGAAAAGGTCGCCGCTGACGCTGTCCGGCACATAACGCACGCCCGCGGGCAAGGGCGCAAAAGCGAAGAAATCAGCAGCCGTGCCCACATTCCGGGCGCTGAAGGCCAGCGTCACCCGCTCCCCCACGTGGGCAGAAGCGGGGCTGGCCGAGGCCGCGCCCGCCACCTCGTGCATGGCATTCCACACCCGCACGGTGGCTTGCTCCGGGCTTTGGGTTAGCACCTGGATGTGCAGACCGTACTGCGCCCCCCCGTCGCCGGGGTTCCCCGTGCCCAGCAACCGCCCCGGCGCCACTTCCACCCCAAAGAGCTCGGGGTAAGGCTGATCATCGGGCCAGGTGATGGGGGTGGCATAGTCGGCACGGGCCGGGATCACGGCGCTGGCATCCCAATCGTGCAGATAGAGCAGCGAGCCGGTGCCGGGATAGAAAAAGCCGGGGGTGTAATTGAGGGAATCGTGGAACGCGGGCACCGGCGCCTGACTGGGCCATGATTTCGTCTCCAGCGGCGTCTCGCTCCATGACTGCGTGTCGAAATCCCAGCCCAGCCGAGCCGTCCAGGCCTGCGTGGGCGTGAGGCCAAAGCCGGCGTCGCCCGGCATCACCCGGCCACTGAGCGGCACCCCCACCCAGGCATCCTGAAATGCCGGCGAGGTTGTATCAAAACGCTGGGGCTGAAAATGCGCATCGACCACCAACAGGCCATATTTGGGCCCATAGCTGGGTGGAGACGCCAGATCACTCAACAATTCGTCGTCGAACGGCTGGCTGAGGTCGCGATAGCTGATGATCAGGGCGGGCGTGGTGGCAGGCAGACGGTTCACCTTGGTTTCATGGTTAAGCTTATCTTGATACACAATCTGATAAGGATCGTTGAGCGTCTGATCAAAGCCACTGGCATCGCGCCATTCCACCAGATAATAATGGTCGCTGCGCCTGACAAAGGGCGTGGTCAACCAGCCATTATTGTGCCAGTCCGTCGTGATCGTCTCCAGTTCGTCGCTGTACACATTGCCCTGCTCGTCATCCAACGAGAGATTATCCACCCACCAGCCGGGTTCGGTGGCGAAGCGGTCGCTCACATAGCGCAAACGCAACTGAATGCTCAGGCCGCGGAAAGCACTAAGATCAAAATGCAGACGCCCCTGCCCCTGTCCGGTCAGGCCCCAGCCCTGGTTCAGGCCATGAGGATTGTCGCGGGTGAGGCGGCCATCCTCATCTGCCAACGAAGTCCACGTCGCCCCCCCATCTTTCGAGGCCTCGACATAGCCATAATCCCAGCCGGTTTCCAGATTCCAATAGGCGTCGAATGAAAACACGGGATGCTCCCCCACCTGACTGAGGTCAAAACCGCGCCAGATACGGTGATCCAGATTGTTTTCTGAACCAGACCACCAACCGCCGCCACTGCCGGCACGGTTCTGCACCTCCACCTCTTTGGGCGGCAGGAGAATAATGAGGCCATCGACGGTGTCCGCAGGTTGTTGCCGCAGCCGACCTATCGTTACGTCAAGGGCAGGATCATCGTAGTCGATGATCAGCGGGTTTTTCCAGCCCAGCAGCCAATCCTGCCACAGATTGTGCCCGGCCGGTCGCACACCGCCCAAAGGTCCGCCCCAGACCCCGGCAGCCAACGATCCCCAAAAGCCGTTCGCATTCATGCTGTCCAGCGTAGACAGATCAGGGAGGCCCAGATAATGCTCGAACGTCTCCTGAAATGCTCCCAAATCCGTTTGCTCGGAAAACACGGCAAAATTATCGACAAAATAATCGTCGCTGGCATCATTGGGGGTCTGCTGGCCGGCGATCTGCGGCTGAGCCAGGCCGTTGAGGCTAAAGGAGGAACTGCCATCGCTGAGCCGGTCTTCGCCGCCGCCATCCTGCCAGCCGTAGCCGGCATGGATGAGGAAAAGCAGGTCGACAACATGATCGTCATTGGCGTCGAACTGGCTCCAGGTCTGATCGGGATAGTCTATGGCCATGGCTGTCACTGCATCCTGGGCAAAGGCCATGAAACCGGCATCGCTGGCCGGATCGGCCTGACACCGGCCCTGAGCGTCCGCCTGATAGAGGGCATAGCCGTAGCTCTCCGGGGCGTGGGGCAGAGTCACCGTCTGGGGAAGGACGCCGCCTCCCACCTGATACGCGCCCGAAGACATTTCTAATAGATAATTGTTCAGGGTGAGGCCGGAGAGATCAATGCCGCCCAGGTCGGGACGCACCACGCCGTAGCCGGGGGCATCCGGGCCGATACCGAACAATACCGCATCATAGGCGTCGGGGCCCATAGTGGCTTTGTAAAAGCTAAAATTATCGCGCTGGCCGGGAGGCGGGTCTTGCCCCAAGGCTAACGGCTGGAAGTTGAATGTCGTATCGACACAGGCGCCCGTCACTGGGTCGGGATAGGGACGGACGATCTGATCTTCGCCCCCGAATGCGACTACCAGCCCCAGGATATGGGTGGGTGCGGGCGTGAGATCGCTGCCCATTGCCTGCACATCGCCATGCAGCAAGGCTGTTTCCCGCGCCTGCAAGCGCGCCCAGGCCGCGGGTGCGGGCCCGATGTCGTGCGCTTTGTGGAATTGCTGATACCAGGCACGCACAACTGGCGCACTTTCCTGGACCGATGCCCCCACAGCGAGGCGCCCTTCGGCCTGCAAGAGGGCCGTCACCTGCTCGGCGCCGGGTGGGCGCAGATACCGCTGCACGTCGCCCGTGCTTCCACCAGGCCCCTGCGCCAGGACTGGTGCGGTCGTCCCACCCTGTGCCAACAGTAAAACCCATATCAAACACAAAAGCACTGTACGCACAGTCAGGGGCACGGAAAAAGAGGATGGCAGAGAAACAGCAAGTTGGGGTAATTTCATCTTTGGACCTCGCTAACAAACATGGAGCATACCCAAGTGTTCGTTAAAAGTAGACGTAAGGACAATGCAGAAGGGTACGGGATGAGACCCGTTGTGCCCTTCGCGACTTTGCGCTGAATATTTTGGTTCTTTTGGATTTCGTCGGATACGTTATTCAGACCTCCGGGAGGTGGCCATGACAATTTTGCCCTAATAAAGAGTTTTTGGCCACCTCCCGGAGGTCACAGTGAGACCCCTGAGATGCGATTGAGCCAATATTTTCCGCGCACTCGCCGTAGCGATAAAAAGGCCGGGCCTGTGGCAGGCCCGGCCTTGATGGTCGTGGTCAGAGGTGACATGCTGTCATGCCACCCCTGAGAGAAGGTTGGTTGATGGCGATCAGGGAAGGTAGGTCACCTGCAGCGACACGGGTGTGGCGTTCCAGGTTTCCATGCTGTCGAAGATCACACGACCGGCGGGACCGCTGGCGCTGATGGCCAGGTAGCCCGTGTTATTCATGGCTTGCGCACCCACTGCATCCCAGGCTGTGACATTGAAGCTGACGTCAAAGCTGACGCTGCCCGGGGCATCCGGAACCGCGACCGCGGCGCTGGGGTTGTAGGTGTTGGGAGCCGTTGTGTAGGTGACAGCGGCCGGATCGAAGTCTTCGGCGTTGAGCACGTTCAGTGATTTACCGAATTGACCTGATTGTCCGGCGATGTTGGCTGTCAGGGTAGCATCGACGATCTGTGTTCCTACGGGCAACATGCTGCGGTCGAAGGCCAGCAGCACGTTGTCGAGGCCGGTGGTGCGGGCAATGAGGGCGGCAAAGCCGTTGTTATTGGTGGCTACGTCGCCGCCATTGATCCAGGTGTCGGCCACCAGCGGCAGTTCGATCGTCTTGGCCACAGCTACCTCACCGGTGGAGACAGTCTTCCAGGCGGAGAGATAATCGCCGCCATAGCCCATGTCGAAGAAGGTGCCTGTACCGGCGATGCGGGTGCCGGCAGAAGAATCATTCAACACCGTCTGGTAGCCCATGGGCCCACCACCTTTGGTGGGAGTATTGTACGCGAAGATGAAGCCCTGCACGTCCGCGGCTTGCGTGGCCGTCATGGCCATCAGGTCTTGCCCGGCCCGTTTGGCAGCCAAGGCTTGCGCCATGGGGGCGTTCACAGGCACGAGGCCTCCGAATGCGCTGTCTTCCACATAGGTGACGCCGGCCGGCAACGGGAAGTAGCCAAAGAAGTTAGCCGCAGTACCGGTGTTCCGGAAGAAGAAATGGAAGTCGACGGTGTCGCCGGGAACAGCCTTGTCCGTGTAAGCCGTTGCCGCCAGATCCATATCGTACATCGCATTCCAGAAACGAATGGTCGCCTGGTCTTCGGCCTCGTTCAGTATCTCGACATGGACGCCGTATTGCACGCCATCATCGCCGGGGTTGCCCGTGCCTAAGCCAGCAGGACCAATGGGCACACCGTAAAGTTGCGGGAAGGGCGCACTGTCGGGCCAGGTAACGCGGGTGGTGTAGTCTGCCGTTGCTGGCATGGCAAGGCTGGCATCCCAGTCATGTAGGTACACGGAAGAACCGCCGCCAGGATAGTAGAAGCCGGGATAGTAACCCCAGGCATCATGGAAAGCCCATTCACCGGGCATGGCCGGCCAGGTCTTTTCTTCCAGGGGAGGATCGACGTAGGGGGAGCCGGGTTGATCGAGGTCGAAGCCCAGGATGGCGGTTTTTTCGTTGGTGGGATGCTGGCTGAAAGCAGCATTACCAGATTTGACACGGCCATTCATAGTCAGGCCCACAAGACCATCCTGGAAGCTGTTGAAGGTGGTATCGAAGCGCATGGCTTCGAAGTGGGAATCGACGGCCAGCAGAGCGAATTTGGGCCCGTAGCTGGGTGAATCACTCAGATCGCTGCTGATCTCGTAGTCGAAGTCCTGGCCGGTGTTGCGGTACATGACCAGCATACCGGGCGTGCTGTAGGGCAAACGGCTGACGACGCTTTCGTCTTCGTTGTTGTAGTAGAAGTAGTAAGGATCATCCAGCGATTTGTCGAAACCGTTGTTATCGCGCCATTCCACCGTGTAGTATTGTTCGATGTTCTGCACAAACGGTACCACAAGCCACCCTTCGTTGGTCCAGTCGCTGAAGTCTGTTTCGAGGTCGTTGGCGTACAGGTTACCACTGTCATCATCCAATGACAGGTTGTCCACCCACCAGCCGGGCTGTGAGACAGCCGGGTCGGTAAGGTAGCGGAGGCGTACGCCCACAGTGCTGCCGGCATAGGCCGACAGGTCGAAGCTCAGATGGCCGGAATCGGTGCCCGTGAGGCCCCAGCCCTGGTTGTTGCCATTGGGATCGGTGTCAGTGAGGACGCCGTCCATGTCGGGCAGGGATGTCCAGGCGGCGCCGCCATCGGTGGAGACCTCAACGTAGCCGTAGTCCCAGTCCTGCTCGATATCCCAGGCGGCATCAAACGAGAACACAACCTGGCCCGTGGCAGCAGTGAGATCGAAATCGCGGGTGACGACATTGTCCATCAAGTCGCCGGAATTGGACCACCAGCCGATGCCATCGCCAGCATTGTTAGGAACGTTGGTTTCCTGCGGCGGCAATTTTACGATCAAGCCATCGGCGGTGCCTTCTGGTGTGTATCGGGCACGGCCAATCGTCAGATCCAACGCCGCATCGTCGTAGTTGACAACGACAGGATCGCGCCATCCCAGCATATAGTCCTGCCACAGGTTGTGGCCGACCGGGCGGGTGGCACCCAAAGGACCGCCCCACACGCCGGCGGAGTGAGCGCCCCACCAGGCATTGGAATTGGAGCCATCCGTGGAATAGAGGTCTGGCAGACCGAACTGATGCTCAAACTCTTCCTGGATTACACCCAGGTCCAGTTGTTCGGGATCCTGGTTGTAGCCGGAGATGAAGTAGTCGTCACTGGGATCATCCGGGGTGCTGAGACCGCCGATTTGTGGCAGCTCTTCGAAGCCGGGGATGTAAGCTGAGCTATGGCTCCAGATGAAGTCTTCGCTGTCGCCAGCCGCCGGATCGCCACCGGCATGGATGATGCCGAAGAGATCGATGATATGGTCGCCATCAGCATCATGCTGGCTCCAATCGTAGGTGTCGCCATATTGTTCTACCAACGCATTCACTACGTCGCGTGGGAGTTGGCGGGCGTTGTGGCCTACGGGAATGCCCTGGACGACACAGGTGCCGTCAGCATTTTCGGCGTAGTCGGCATAGCCATAGTATTGATGAGAGTGGTTGACCTGGATGGGTTCGGGGAAGACGCCCCCACCGGCATGATAGGTCCCTCGCGACATCTCATTGAAGTAATTCTGCATGGTGAGGCCGGTCAAATCGATCTGGCCACTGGGGTGATCGATCACACCGTAACCGGGGGCGTCGGGGCCTTCGCCATAGATAACCGATTCGTAATCAGGGATGCCGATGTCGGGCTTGAAGAAAGTGAAATTGTCACGCGGGCCCGGAGGCGTCATTTCGCCCAACATCATCGGACCCCAGGTGAATTCTGTGTCCACACAGGGGCCGGGATCTACCGGATCACCGGGATTGGTGGGATAGGGGCGAGTGATCGTATCGGTGCCGGCGAATTCGACGACGACATACAAGGGATCGCGCGGGGAAGGCGGGAAGAATTCCTCCGTGGCCGCCTGGGCGGCAGGATCTCCCGAGATCAAAGCCTTTTCACGTTGCATCAACTTGCGGAATTCTAACGGATCAGGGCCGACATAATTCTTTTTCAGAAAACTTTTGTACCAATTGATGGCTGCGGCTTTCTGTTCGGCCTCGGTCGCATTCAGTGATACTGCCCCGCTCTCTTTCAGCCAGTCGATGACAACATTAGCACTTGGCATGCGCAGGCTGGCCCAGTAATTGGTGCTCATGCTGGGTGTATAGACATAAGCATTGGACTCCTGCACCCGCCAGAGCTGGGGGCCGGGATTGGTGCCATCCATGGTTTCTACCTGGGCGACTTGGGCGTTAGAGACTCCCGTCACCGTCAGCAGGGCCATGGTGAAAACCAGCATCAAAGCGAGTCCCACAAAAACAATGGGAGATTGACGTACTTTGCCATTCATCACAAAACTTAGCTCCTTGGTGGGGTAAAGAGAAAAAACGTCGTTATAGAAGCAGAGATTGTTTCGCTAGGCACCTCCTTGTTTGCGTCGCATGAGATATTTATAAACCAGTCTTGACAGAGAGGTGTGTCAAAACGGATGATTGGCAAAAACGGGTATATTGTCGATTTTAGGGAGAATGGAGCTATACCAACGCAGGCAAGCTCCTAATTATTCAATTTGTCACCGCGTAACGTGTTGGCTAGGTACTTTCATAGCTCGAAATTTGCACGAATGAGTCAAGTTTTGGGCCACATCCATCCGGCTCATAGAGCCAGGACCCCGCGGGGTCTACGCTGCGGCCTCACGACCGAGGCAGATCACAAAGGGCTCTTTTTCTTTCTCGGTATTAAAATCTGACCGCGTTATCAGCGTTTGCTTCTTAGCGGTTTGAGGCGAAGCTTCGCTAGATTTTAGAATAGAATAAATGCTTTCGTCAAGTATCTATAAATCACCTGGGCAATCGCTCTGTGAGCAGGCGGCCGCACAGAGGGCATGATACCAGATCGTCGCCATAGAGTTGTTGATGAAGGGCGGTGGGCAGAGTTGCCCCACAACCACTACAACTGTTTCTGTTCAATGTAGCTACGGCGACCCCCTGTTTGCTATTGCGTAAGGCTTCATAGCGCTTCAGAGGTGACGCCGGGATATGAGAGATCACCTGGGTGCGTTTGGTTTTTAGTTTGCGGGCTGCGGCGATGAGCGTTGCCTTTTCCGCCAGCAATTCAGCTTCCTTCTGTGCCCAACTCGCCTGGTGCTTACTTAACTGTTCTCCGGTCGTAGCAAAGGTCGTTTCGGCCGAATCCAGTTCAATCATTGCTTCCAGCACAGCTTCTTCCTGGGCATCGAGATGGCGTTTTAACGACTCGACATTTTTTTGTAAGGCTACCTGTTCCCGCACATTCTTGATCCGACCTCCATACAATTGCTGTTCTTGGGCCTTAATGCGGCGGATTTGATCTGCGACCGCGGTTTCGCGGTTTTTGTGTTCTTTGCGCCAGTGTGTCAGATTATCTCTGGCTTCATCCCTGGCGTTCTGAGCCTGTTGCAGGGTAGCCGGTGTTTTCAGGGCGGCCTGGATCTCGGCATAGCGTTTGCGATGCGCGTCCAGCTTTATATCGATGGTTTGCAAGGCGGCCAATAATTCGATAGGACGCATGGTCCTCCTTTGCCGTAGCCCAATTTGGAAAAGCAGGGGAGTAATATTCGTATTGTAGCATATCTTGACGCAAGGCAAAATTTGATGTGTAGGGTCATGAACTTATTTTAACTACACGAAACAGTGGGGGTGACCCGTTTTTCTTGACGGTCCTTTTGGATTTCGCGATGGTCACGGTGAGGCTCCCTGAGACGCGGTCGAACCACAAGGCTTTGCGACTTTGCGAGAGAGTTCTTCCCGGTAGGCCTCTTCCCGCCTTGGTGCTGGGAAAAACTTCATGCCCTACACAAACAGCGCCAGACTCTCCCCGGCTAAGGGCGCCAAAACCCGGCCCTCAAACTGTTCCCCGGCTTCCCGTATCCAAACATCCCTCTCTCCTGCCAGACGGTGTACGAGTGCCAATGTTTGCACGCCGGCCGCCTGGGCAAGGGCCCCGGCCTGACGGGCGCTGGTGTGCATAGAAGCAGGCGTCATGCCCAGCGTTTCCGCGAACGTCGCCTCATGGACCAGTAGGTCGGCGCCTTGTGCCAGTTCGATGAGGCTTTGGGTGGGGGCTGTGTCGCCCGAGTAGACCAGACTAAAGCTGGGGTGAGTCTCCGTGGCTGCGAAGTCCAGACGCAGAGCATAGGCTGGCAGGCCGCTGTGATCGTTCGGCGCCAGACGCGCTGTCACGTCGGGCAAATCGGGCAGGGGCTGGCTGCGCTGGAGGAACAGGGGATGGAGGAGCATCTCGTCGTCGATTGACTCAGCAAAGCCCGGGTACACGACTTCCAGCAGGTTCTCCCAGGCGGCCAGCACCGGGGGGGCGGCCATATACGTGCGCCGACGATGATAAAACATGAAGATGGGGCTGCCCAGGGTGTGGTCTCCATGTTGATGGCTGAAATATACATGGCTGACGTCATCGGGGGAGATGCCGGCGCGGTCGAGCTGCATGAAGATGGCCGGGCCGGCATCCAGCAGGATGTGCGCCTGACCGTGGCGGATCAGCAGGGCCGTATGATCGCCGGGGATGGCAGGGCGTATGGCGCCGATACCAAGAAAAATGAGTTCGGTCGTAGTCGAAGGGGGCATGGGTAACACTTCTCCCGGGGCATAAAAAAGAGGCAGCCCTCATGTCTGGGGACTGCCTCTTTTGCTCTGTCTATAGTGCGTCTAACAGGCCGACACGACGATTGAATTCTTCGATGAGGGCATCGATTTCGTCGGCGCGGCCGTGAAGGCTGGTCCAGTAATCGGGTTCGTACCACTGCGCCTGAATTTCTTCGTAGGTTTTGCCTTGTTGCTCCACCCAGGTGAAGTATTTCAGGTTGTGGATGCGTTTGCGGTCAGCGTAGGTGAGTTCTTGCAAATTGTCGAGACCTGCGCCCAGCAGATAGCGATGGAAGCGGGCTGCGGCAGCGACTTCTGTGAATTCGCCTTCGCTCTGGCGATACTCTTCGATACGGCTGGCATACATTTCCATGGAGTCGGTGGCCACGGTCAAGACAATGTCGTTGGCGCCCAGCTCGTAGTATTTGGCCATCTTGATGGCAGCCAGCATATTGGCGATGCTGGAGATGCCGAGCTGAGGTAGTTGGGCGATGGTTTCGGCGGGTACGCCCTGCTCGATGAGGTATTCCTGGCCCACAGGCTCATTGAACAGGCGCATGAGGCCGATGGTGGCGGCGTCATCGATGGCGACCACCATGTCGGTGTTCTTGACATTGTGGATCCAGGGGACGTGCTTGTCGCCAATGCCTTCGATGCGATGGGCGCCGAAGCCGTTTTTCAGCAGCGTGGGGCATTGCAAGGCTTCGCTGGCCGCGATCTTACTGGCGGGGAATTGTTCTTTCATGTAATCGCCACAAGCCAGGGTGCCGCCAGAACCGGTGTTCAGAGCCACGCCGCGGTAGGTGTCGTCCGATCCCATGATCTGCTTCAGCACTTCCATCATGGCGGCGCCGGTGACCTCGTAATGCCAGAGGTAGTTGCCAAATTCCTCGAACTGGTTGAAGATGGCCACATCTTCGCCCGACTGCCGCAGTTCCCAGCATTTATCGAAGATCTCTTTGACATTGCTCTCGGAACCGGGGGTGGCAATGACCTCGCCCGCTACCTGGGCCAGCCAATCAAAGCGTTCTTTGCTCATGCCTTCCGGCAGGATGGCGATGGACTGGCAGGCCAGCAGGTTGGAATCATAGGCGCCGCCGCGGCAATAATTGCCGGTGGAGGGCCAGACAGCTTTTTGGGTGGTGGGGTCGAACTGGCCCGTGACCAGCCGCGGGGCCAGACAGCCAAAGGCCGCCCCGACTTTGTGGGCGCCGGTGGGGAACCACTTGCCTACCAGGGTGACGATACGGGCGTCCACACCGGTCAGTTCTTTGGGGAACTCGATGATGTTGACGCCGTTGTAGCCGCCGCCGCTGGCGACAGGCTCGTTGTGCCAGGTGATGCGGAAGAGATTCAGGGGATTCAAGTCCCACAAGCCCACTTCCTGCAACTTCGCTTTGATTTTGTCGGGGATCAGTTCGGGGTGCTTTTGTTGCTTGAAGGTGGGGATGATGATATTGCGTTCGCGGGCGCGCTGGACGGCATGTTCCAGCGCCGTTTCGTCGTGGATAGTCAGATCGATCAGATTAAAGTTAGACATGGTGAGTCCTTAAAAAAGAGGTGAATGTTATTTTTGGAATAGCTGGGCGTGGCTGCCTGTACGAATTAGAATTAATTCATCGCTTGGGACATTGTTAGTCCGACCTGCGAAATGACTTTCTCGGCTTCTTCCTTGAGTTCGGGTTCGACGCGGGCTGTAATGACAGATGTCTTAGGCTTTTTCCATCTCCTGGTAAATGATAATTGTACGGCAATTGTATAGCGTTTTGCCGCACAAAATCAAGCGCCAAGCGCCCGCTTTACATCTTCCAGGCTGGGTTTGACGAGATAAGGCTCGGTGCCGTCCATCTCGACGCTTTTCATGGCGCCGGCTATATCTTTGAGACCGTTGCCGGTGTTGATGACGACGATGCGATCTTGGGGCGAAACCAGGCCCATCTCTACCGCTTTCACCAATCCGGCGTAAGCGGCAGCACCGGCCGGTTCGCCAAACACACCGCTGCCGCGGGCCTGGACGACGATAGCCGCCAGGATTTCTTCATCACTGACGGTGATGTACGCCCCGTCTGTTTCGGTGACAGCAGCCATGGCCTTGATCCGGTCGCGGGGCAGGCCGGCACTGATGCTGTCGGCGACGGTTTCGGCCTGGATGGGGGGCTTGGTCAGCACATCCTCGCCCCGGGTCCAGGCTTCGGCCATGTAATTGCTGCCCTCGGCCTGCACGCCGATGATACGGGGCATCTTGTCGATCCAGCCCAGGGCCAGCAGATCCTTGAGTCCTTTGTGTACGCCGCCGATGATGCAGCCATCGCCCACACTGACGAAGAGGACGTCGGGTGCATCCCAGCCCAGTTGTTCGCATATCTCGTAGCTGACCGTCTTCTTGCCCTCCGACATGTAGGGGTTGAAGCCGGTGTTACGGTTGTACCAACCATACTCATCCGCCGCCTCCAGGCACAGTTCGAAGGCATCGTCGTAGGTGCCATCCACCAGCATGACGGTAGATCCGAAGACGAGCAATTGGGCGATCTTGGCCTGGGGCGCACTCTTGGGCACGAAGATGACATTGGGCTGGTCGACACTGGCGCAGAGGCCGCTGAGGGCGGCGGCGGCATTGCCGGTGCTGGCAGTGGTGATGATTTCGGCGCCTTTTTCCTGCGCCTTGACCACGGCGATGGCGCTGGCACGGTCTTTGAAGGAGGCGGTCGGCTCCCGACCGTCATCCTTGATCCACACATGCTTCAGGCCCAGACCCGCGGCCAGCCGCGGGGCATCGTAAAGAGGCGTCCCGCCCACGGTCAGCGGTGGCACGGGGGAATCCGGCTCGACGGGCAGCAGGGGCTTGTAGCGCCAGATGGTGGTATCCTTGTTCCCGGCCAGGGTTTCGCGGCTGATGTTCTGGCGAATGACGTCGTAGTCGTACACAACGTCGAGAATGCCCTCGGCGCCGTGGTCGGGGCAGACGTAATCCACCTCGTCAGGCTGATATGTTTTGCCGCAGATGACGCATTTAAGGTGTTTGATGTGGTTCATGGTTAGTTTCTGTCGTGGTGGTCGACCAGACTACTCCCGCGTAATGACCGTACCGGTCTCGCCGGCCAGAGCGCGGGTGATGTTCGACGGATCGGTGATGATGGCCTTCTCTCCGCCCGCTTCCAGGAAGTTGATGACCGCCTGAATTTTAGGAGCCATGCTGCCTTTGGCAAAGTGCGTGCCCTCGGCCAGATAGGCTTTGGCCTCGGCCAGGGTCAGGTGATCGAGCCATTGCTGGTTGGGCTGACCAAAATGGAGCGCCACTTTCTCGACCGCGGTGCTGATGATGAAGACATCGGCTTGCAGGCGGGTGGCCAGCAGGCTGGAGGCGAAGTCCTTGTCGATTACGGCTGCCACGCCGTGCAACTTGCCGTCGGCGTCGGCGACCACCGGAATACCGCCCCCACCGACCGTGATCACGATGATGCCGGCAGCCATGAGCTGCTTGACTGCCACTTCCTCTACAATCCGTGTAGGCAGGGGGGAAGCGACGACCCGGCGCCAACCCCGGCCAGCGTCTTCCACCACATTCCAATCATCTTTATCCCGGCGATTCATGGCCTGATCTTCTTCCATGAACGAACCGATAGGCTTGGAGGGATTCTGGAAGGCGGGATCGCCCGTATCGACTTCCACCTGAGTGACCACGGTGACGACGTTTTTATCGATGCCCATGTCCAGAAAATGGTTGTAGAGACTCTGTTGCAGGGCATAGCCGATGGCGCCCTGGGTATCGGCGCCGCATACGTCCAGGGGCACTTCGTGCAGTTCGTGGGCCGCCAATTCCGAGCGGCGCAGGATAAAGCCCACCTGGGGGCCGTTGCCGTGGCCAATGGCGACATTCCAGCCCTGCTGGATCATGGTCGCGATGTGCCTGGCAGTTTTGCTGGCAGCCTGGTACTGATCCTGCACCGTCCTATGCTGCTTATCTTTGATGAGTGAATTGCCGCCGATGGCGATGACGGCGGTTTTTTGGGGGTTGGTCATGGGATGTGTCCTTATGGATGAGTAAATTGGGGTCTAAGGGTAAACCAGGAAACCGGTAAAACCAGTAGACCGATAAACCGGGGCTAATCGAGCGATTCGTTTTTTATAGTAGGTTCAGTGTTTGTCAGGTAAACTGGAGAATCTTCACGCACATAAGTTGCGCCAAAAAGGCCCGATCCTTGTTGCTGGCGATGTACAAAGGCAATATAGCCATTCAGCCCGCGATGGATGCTATGAACAAGCGCACGTGCCCGATCAACAGTTTCTTCATCGCAGTAGCCCACAACTCCTGCCTCGATGAAACCATTCAGTGTTTCGTCCAGCGAGCCGCGGGCAATATAGAAAAAGCGAAGTCTGTCTGCAAAATGGTAGCGCCCGTATCCTTCCGCAATGTTGTGCGTGACACTACTGGCAGACCTCCTGATCTGATCTGCCATGTTGTACTGTTCTATCTTTGGAAAGCGGTTCGCCAATGAATATGAGGTTTTTAGCAAAGCCAACGCTTCCTGATAAAATCGAAGATCTTCGAATCCTCGTTTTCCAGATGGCGGGCTTTCTAGTCGAGCGGGGTTCATTCAAACAATTCCTGGTTTCCTGGTCTACCGGTTTACTGGTTTACCTGTACCTACTCCCTACGCCATCGTCAGCGCCATCACAGCCTTTTGGGCGTGGAGACGGTTTTCAGCCTGATCGAAGACGACGGAATGCGGGCCATCGATGACGCCGTCGGTGACTTCGATGTTGCGGTCGGCGGGCAGGGGGTGCATGTAGATGGCATCCTCTGCGGCCATGGCGATACGGCGTTCGTCGGTAATCCAGTCCTTGTACTGATCGTTGATGCGTTTGCCTTCGTCAGGATCGGCAGTGGTCAATAGCGGCCCCCAACTCTTGGCATAGATGACATCGCTGCCCGCCATGCCAGCCTCGAAGTCTTCCATAATCTCGAAGTTGCCATGATGCTGGTGGGCGTTGTCGCGGGCCTGCTGCACGATGTCGGGCATCAGTTTGAACTCGGGGGGACGCACCAGGCGTACGTTCATGCCGAAGCGGGTCGCCAGCAGGATCAGGCTTTGCGGTACGCTGATGGGTTTGAGATAGCTGGAAGCATAGGCCCAGCTCACGGTAAGGGTCTTGCCGCGAGGGTTGCCCTTCTTCTCGATAATGGTCATCAGGTCGGCCAGAATCTGGTGGGGATGATAGATGTCGCATTGCATGTTCAGCACGGGCGCACGGCTGGCCTCGGCTACGTCACGAAGGTACCGGTTGCCCTGGCCCCATGTCACTTCGCGGATGGCGATGCCGTCGAAATAGCGGCCGAAGATGTCGCCGATTTCTTTGGTGGTGTCACCATGTTTGATCTGGGTGGTGCGGCTATCGATGAAGGCGGGATGGCCGCCCAACTGGGCCATACCGGCCTCGAAAGAGCCGCGGGTGCGGGTGGAGCTGAAGAAGAACATCATCGCCAAGACTTTGTGGCGCAGATAAGCGTGGGGGATGCCCAGGGCGCGCTTCTTTTTCAAGTCCATAGCGATTTCCATAATGGTATCGATCTGATCTTTGGTCCACTCCTGGGTGGTGATCATGTCGAGCCCGCGCATGTTTGTTTGCATGATATGTCAAACCTCGTGTACGAATGATGGAGTAAAAAGGTTGGTTAAGCGAAGGATGGGGGGAGGTCTTCGATGGAATAGCCAAGGAGCCGTTCTAGTTGAGGAATGTGATTGCCGCGAACGGTTTTGCCATCGTGGGTGATGCCTGCCAAAAGCTCGGCTCGCGTCAACCAGCGATCCTGGCTACCCAAAATGATGGATTTCAGGCCAAGAGCGTGATAGAAGGTGAAGTGGTAGGCAGTGAGGGCGCCGAAGGAGGGAGAGAGACGTTTGGGGCCAGAAAATTCCGCCAGAAATATGAGCTCGAAATCGCCGTGCCGATAGTGGACTTGCCCGGCCAGCTCTTCTTCCATCTCGCGCAGGGCGGTATCCCGAATCGCTTCGATCTGATCCCGATCAATCCGTTGTCTGCCCCCGATGAGCTGAAAAGCCCCGCCGGGACCGTCCCACTGGCACAAAAAACGGGGAGGTTCCCCTGCCTGCACGATGAGAATCTGGGCGGCTGGCGTAAAACGGATGGGATCAGCGGTGGGGTTGCGGGCCAGGCGTTCGCTTTCCAGCAGGTAGACGAGGCTGGTGCCGTGACGCAGGCCGGCATCGGGATGGGCGCCGTATTGCTCGGACCAATCCAGGATGACTTCGCCGGCGTTTTCGGCCCAGGCCGCCAGGCTGTGTAAAAAGTAGGTGGCTGGCTGCGAAGTGGCGCGCAGGCCGGCGGCAGAAAATTCAACCGCTCCCCAGGTCTGCAAAAGCAGTGCCAGGCCCTGGCCGATCACGTCTCCGCCGGGCAGTTCGTGTAGCGGGCAGGGATCGTGGCGCGATTGTGGGATCGCCCGGAGCCAGGCAGCCAGGAGGGAGCGGTTGGGAGGGGTCATGAGGAGGTTTATTCCATGGCGCCGAGGACGAGGGCCAGCAAGGCCATGCGCATAACCACGCCATTGAAGGCTTCCTGCCAGTAGCGTGACCAGCGGGTGATGTCCACGTCGGCAGGGATTTCGTCCATGCGGGGCAGCGAGTGCAGGAGGATGGCGTCGGATTTAGCCTTGTTGACCAGCAGATCACGGGTGATCTTGTAGTTGGAAGGCGTGGTGGGGAGCTCGCCCTTGCGCTCGTCGCGGGACTTGGTGTAGTCGGGTTGCACGGTGGGTTCGACCAGGATGACATCGGCGTCGCCAATCACCTGCTCGACATGGTCGGCAAATTTGAAGTCGAGTCCATAGTTGCGGTAGTCCTGCTGATAACTTTCCGGCATTTCCATACCGGGCGGGGCCACGAAGGTGATGGGGCAATCGAACTGGGTGAGGGCGTAGCCGAGGGAGTGCATGGTGCGCATGCGCATGTCGCCCACGGCCACCCATTTCAGACCATCGAGGCGACCCTTTTCGCGTAGTACGGTGTAGAGATCGGTGAGGATCTGGGTGGGGTGTTCGCCCCAGCCGTCGCCACCGTTGATGATAGGCACCGAGGCCCATTTGGCGGCCTCGTGCGGGGCGCCCTGCTGGAAGTGGCGCATGACGATGACGTCGCCGTAGAATTCCAGCATCTTGATGGTGTCTTTGATCGATTCCTGATAGAAGTCGCCAGCACGGGTCATTTTGGCGTCGGAAAAACCGGTCACCTGACCGCCGAGGCGGATCATGCCGGCTTCGTGGGCCAGGCGGGTGCGGGTGGAAGGCTGGTAGAAAGCCGTCACCAGGGTTTTTCCCTTCAGTATTTCTGCGTTTTGGCGATTGCGAGCGATGGGTTCGAGTTCTTCTGCCACTTCGAAAACACGGAAAAATTCGTTACGTTCGAAATCCTTCAGAGAGAGGATGTCGCGGCCTGCAAAACTTCTCATTTTTACTTTCTCCTAACTATAAAATAATGAGTGATATCTGCCTTGATGAGCAGATAAGGGGAATTAGACTTGGCGACGAATCAAGCGAAAGCGCAGGAGATCGTCGCGGAAATAAGATGTGGATTTTAAGATGGGTTGATTGTCTGAGTTATACCCGACCTCCTCGAAAGAAATCAACGGGGTTTGGGCGGAAAGATGAAGTGCGTTTCCGATTTGTTCACCGGCCAGCACAGGCACAATTTCGGAGAGATAGTAAGCCAGTTGCTGTTCGCAACAGATTTCCGCAAAGTCGTAAATAGGGCGTTGGCAATCTTCTGTTTGAAAATCACGGCTGATCAGGGCCTGAGGAATATAGTTTTGTGTGAGGATGACAGGATTATCGTCTTCGAAAAATAGTTTTTCGATAAAGAACAGAAGATCGTTCTCTTTGATGTCCAGAAGTTCGGCATCGAGGGTTGATGCTGCTAAGGAAGACGTTTGCAAAACCCGAACCGACGGCGTGTAGCCGTGGGCCCGCAAAACGTTTTCGTAGGACCAAATTTCCTCTAAACGCGATCTAATCTGTAACCCCAGCTTGTTGACGAAGGTGCCTGCCCCCTGCTTGCGCACAACAGCCCCTTCCAACTCCAGACGACTCAGGGCGTCGCGAATGGTGGTGCGACTGACGCCTAAAGTTGTCGCCAGCTCATTTTCCGAGGGAATGCGCCCATTCTCGAATTCATTCTTGATAATGCGTTCTTTGATGTAATTCTTGGTTTGTTCTGTCAGGGAGGGGCTGCGTTTGAACATGAACTGCGCCTTCGTTGCTTTTGTATTATGGTATGGTTGTATGACGAATTATACCAGCGATCGGCAGCCGAGGTCAATATCTCCAACGACGCCCGCGCACCCCACTGCTTCCCCTGCCTTCCCCTTATCCCCCGGCAGTGGGTTCTGGCGACGCCTGGCGGGAGCTGAACCGGTGCAGGGCCAGGTACATAGCGGCCGAGATCACGCCCAATATAAACGAGGCATACCATACCCAGCGCGGATCGGAGTAATCCATAATCAGCCCGGCCAGGAGCGGGCCCACGGTCGAGGGCACCGTCCAGGCCAGACCTGCCACCGCCATATAACGACCGCGCATCCGTTCGGGGGAGAGTTTGGCCACCAGAGCTTGCGAGACAGGGACTACGATCATTTCCCCGGTTGTGATGATGACCATGGCCAGGATAAAGAAGGAATAATGATTCACAATGCCGTACATGCCAAAGCCGATGGCATAGAGCAGCGTGCCCACGGTCATCATCACCAGGGGAGAGCGATGGCGCAGGCGACGAGTGATGCTGAACTGGAACAGAACGACCAGGGCTGCGTTCATACTCAATAAATAGCCATAGCCCTGGGGGGGGATGCCATGACTGTCGCGCAGGTAGACGGCCAACGTCGTATTCATTTGCATGTACACCAGGGTGGCCAGCATGGAGGCAAAAATAAACACCATAAAAATTTTGTCCCGCAGGGCAAAACGATAGCCCCCGAAGGTCTGCAAAAGTGTCTCACGTTCTTCGTGTTCCTGCAGTTGCGGCTTGGTTTCGGCGATGGTCAATAAAACAATGCCCGCCATGATCAGGCTGGTAACAGCATCCGTGATAAACAAGAGTAAATAAGATCGTACGGCCATCAAGCCTCCGATCGCAGGGCCGATCACCACGGCCAGATTCGATACCACCCGCTGTACGCCGTAGCCTTCGGCGTGCTGGCGTTCGGGAAGCAAATCAGCCACCATCGCCTGCTGGGCAGGATGGCCCACACTGGCAAACAGACCCACAAAAACTGCGGCGACAAAGAATACCTGAATCTCATTGGCAAAGCCCATCACCAGGCTGGTAAAAGCGCTGGCGATCAAGCCGAAGATTATCATAATCTTGCGCCCCCAACGATCGGCCAGTGCCCCGCCCAGGGTGTTGCCCACGATATTGGCTGCCGAAAATAACCCAAAGATGATGCCCACGGTGGTCATGCCGACGCCGAATTTGGCGGTAATGTATAGCGAGAAGAAGGGAAACAGCAGGGCTCCCCCCACGTTATCAATAAATGATGCTGCCATCAAGACTTTGAATGGCTTGGGATATTCGTTTGCAATATTTTGGATGTTTTGGAGTTTGTTTTTGAATATCATGAGATAATGGGCTGATAAGGTGTTGGATTATTTAAGTGCCTGGAGGCGATTTGATGCTCCTGCGTATAGGCCCAGAGAGAGTTTTTCTGTTCAGCACATTGTAACACAGGCCTACGTCCACGGGGATGGCGGTGAAGAGGATGCAGGGCAGAGAGGGAGGGCGGGGGTGTGGGGTGCGTCCCATGTTTTTGGTGGCTCGCATCATGGATGCGGCCAACACACGAAAAAAGGAAGCGCTCGGCGCATCCGTGATGCGCCGCAGCGCCACCTCCAACCTTACGCCCAAAATCTTGCCACACACCCCTTTTGTGTGGCAACAGTTGACGCCCGGCAACGACCATGATAAACTCGCACAGGATCAATTGAAACATGCAGACACAGTTGTTTGCCCTCTCGCTAAGCGAGGGGGCATTTTGTTAAACCTGTAATACGTCTGCTGCCCTTCATCCTCTTCTAAGCTGGAGTATATCCCATGCTCGTCATGAAATTTGGCGGAACCTCCGTCGGTCAGACACAAGCATTTTCGCAGGTCACCGAAATCATCGCCCGGGCGCGGCAACAAGACACCCACGTGGTAGTGGTCACATCAGCCATGAAAGGCACGACGAACACCTTGATTGAGGCGGCGCAGGCTGCTGCGGCTGGCCATGAACAGCCGTACCACGCCGCCCGCAGTGAACTCTTACTCAAACATCAGTTGGTCGCCGGGCAGTTGATCGCTGATGGGGTGGAGCGAGCCGCCTACGGCCGCCTGATCGACGATCTGCTACGCTCATTCGAAAGACTGTGCCAATCGATCTACGTCTTGGGCGAGTTGACAACCCGGGGGCTGGACGTGGTGTCTGGCCTGGGAGAGCGCATGTCGGCGCCGCTGTTGGCGGCCGTGTTGCGAGCGGCCGGCGTCGATGCTGTGTGGGTGGATGCAGCGGATATGATTGTCACGGATGCCCATTTCGGCGATGCCACGCCCCTGATGGAGGCAACCTGCGCCCATGTCAATGCTCGTTTGCGCCCCCTGCTCGATCAGGGTCAGGTGGCAGTGGTGACCGGCTTTGTGGCGGCCACGGCAGATGGCATTGCCACGACCCTGGGCCGCGGCGGCACCGATTATTCGGCTGCGATCCTGGGCGCCTGTCTGGGCGCCGACGAAGTGCAAATCTGGACGGATGTCAACGGTATCCTCACCACCGATCCCCGCGTCGTCTCCGAAGCCAGGACTTTGCCCGAGCTTAGTTATGTCGAGGCCGCAGAACTGGCATATTTTGGCGCCAAAGTGCTGCACCCCAAGACGATCCTACCTGTGGTCGAAGCTTCCATTCCCATCCGCGTCGCCAACACCTTCGATCCCGAAGGCCCCTCGACGCTGGTCTTACCGGAAAGAGAAGTGGTAGGCTCGGTTAAAGCCATCACGGCCATTCATGATCTCACCCTGGTTAATGTGGAAGGGCGGGGCATGATTGGCGTGCCCGGGATTGCCGCCCGCACCTTCAAGGCTGTGGCCGAGGTTGGAGCCAATGTGCTGATGATCAGCCAGGCTTCTTCGGAACAAAGCATCTGCTTTTCGGTACCCGAAAGAAACGCGGCCGCCGTCGTCAGTGCTCTCGAACAGGAACTGGAGCTGGAGTTGCGCCGGCATTTCATCGACCGTGTGCGGGTGCAGGAACACATCGTGATTATTGCTATGGTTGGCGCCGGCATGCGCGGCACCCCCGGCATTGCCGGCCGTATTTTCAGCACCCTGGGTGCTGCGGGCATCAATGTCATTGCTGTGGCCCAGGGTTCGAGCGAAGTCAATATCTCGCTGGTCGTGTCGGAAGAGGATGCTGCTGAAGCCGTGCGTCGTATTCATGCTGCCTTTTTTGAACTGCCAACACCCCAAACCTCCGACTTACCCCTCTCCCCATGACTATGAAAGAAATCGCACTTATCCAATTTGGACTGGGCGGTGTGGGCCGTGCCGTGGTAGAACGGGTGCTGGCGGCACAGGACGAACTCGAGTGGCGCTACGGCATTCGTTTTGCGTACGTGGCTTTGTGTGATAGCCAGGGAGCGGCTATCGAACAACAAGGATTCACTTACGGCGACCTGATGCGGACAGTGACGGCCAAAGCAGAAGGCGCCAGCCTTGCCGATCTCGATATTGGCTATGATCACGAGGGGTTGGCCGATATTGTCGATGTGGCGGGCACCTCCAACGCCCTTGTCATCGATGTGACCGCCAGCGATGATACTGTCGAGGCCCTGCAACTGGCGCTCAGTCGCGGCTATGGGGCGGTGCTGGCCAACAAAAAACCACTCACCCAGACATACGAGACCTTTTTATCTTTGCTGAAGGGGGGAAGAGTACGCTATGAGGCCACGGTGGGATCGGGGGTGCCGGTGATCGCCACGCTGCAGCAGGCGCTCATCGCCGCCCATGATCCTATTCATCGCATCGAGGGCTGCTTCAGTGGCACTTTGGGATATCTCACCACAGGCTTGCAGGCTGGCGAAGCATTTTCGGCCCTGGTACGTCAGGCCCGGGCCAGCGGCTACACCGAGCCGGATCCTCGGGACGATTTAGGAGGCATGGATGTAGCCCGCAAGGCGCTGATCCTTGCCCGCACCATGGGCTGGCCCCTGGAATTACCCCAAATTCAGGTGGAGGGACTATTTCCCGATACGATGAACCAGGGAACAGTCCCGGAGTTTATGCAAAAAACCGTTGATTTGGACGAGCTCTACCGACAACGCGTGGCCACGGCGGCCGGGCGGGATCAGGTCTTGCGCTATGTGGCCACGATCGATCGCGGACGAGCACAGGTGGGCCTGCAGGAAGTGCCCCGGCGTAGCCCGCTGGGCCAATTGCAGGGCACCGATAATCTCATCGCTTTTCATACCGACGTGTATGCCGATGCCCCTCTGGTCTTGCAGGGCCGCGGGGCCGGCGTGCATGGTACCGCAGCCGGCGTGATGGCTGATCTTGTCGCCTTATCTACGTCTTTCCTTATTTAGAGGTATGGATCATGTCTAAAATTGCTGTTGGCGTGTTGGGCGCTACAGGCGCCGTTGGCCAGCGGTTTATTTCGCTGCTGGCACAGCATCCCTGGTTCGAAATCACCGATCTGTTGGCTTCCGAACGCTCGGCAGGCAAACGCTATGGCGACGCCGTGAGCTGGATACTGGATACGCCCCTGCCCGCCCACATCGCCGATATGCCCGTGCGCCCCGCTCATCCGGACGCCGCCGGGGCCCGGATTCTGTTCTCGGCGCTCCCCTCCGAGCAGGCCCGCGAACTCGAACCTGCTTTTGCGACTGCCGGGCATTACCTTTTTTCCAACGCATCGGCCTATCGCATGGCCCCGGATGTGCCCTTGGTGATCACGGAAGTCAACCCCGAGCATCTGAACATGGTGCGGGTGCAGCAGGCTCGCCGCGGCTGGGATGGTTTCATCGTCTGCAATGCCAATTGCACCACCACCCACCTCGTGGGAGGACTGCATCCTCTGCACCTGGCCTTTGGCGTGGAGAGCGTTTTTGTTGCCACCATGCAGGCGGCGTCGGGTGCCGGCTATCCGGGCGTGCCGGCCCTGGATTTGATCGACAACATCGTGCCCCACGAGTATGGCGAAGAGGAGAAAGTAGAAACCGAGCCTTTGAAGATCATGGGAGGCTTCGAAGGGGGCCATTTTGTCGATGCCAACATGACAATCAGCGCCCACTGCCACCGCGTGCCCGTGCTCGACGGCCATTTCGAGGCAGTATCGGTGGCGCTGCGCACGCCCGCCACAGCCGAGCAAATCAACGATGCCTTTCGTTCCTACCGGCGTTCCCCCCAAGAGCTGGGGTTGCCCAGCGCCCCCGATCCGGCGGTGGTGGTAGTGGAAGGCATGTCCCGGCCTCAGCCGCGCCTGGATCGTATGACCGGACGAGGCATGGCCACCGTGGTAGGGCGCATCCGGCCCTGCAATCTGCTCGACTGGCGCTTTTCGGTATTGGGGCACAACACCATTCGCGGCGCCGCCGGCGGCTCGATCCTCAACGCCGAATGGATGGTTCACCAGCAGATCATGGCGGTGTGAACATGCACACCCTTTCTGAACTCACCGGTGATTTCGTCGTTTATCGCAATCTGGAGCCGTTTTATGCCGGTGTGCCCGGGCTCAGCGCAGTCTGGCAGACGCTGGGACTGGCATCATCGCGCATTGTGCGCAAACGCGATCCGCAGTATTCGCAGGTGGTGGCATGGATGTTGCGTCGTTTTCATGAGCACCATGCTGCGCACACAAACCCCAGCGAACTCCTGCTGATTGGGGATACGCTCAGCAATGATGGGGGGGCGTATCAACGGCTGGCGGAGTACACCGGCTGGTCGGGCGCAGCCTTTATCGGCCGGGAAGGAGACCCCGCGGCAGAGGTCGGGCAGTGGCAGGGCGATATTTTCGTGGCGCAACGCTGGTGGGCGCTGGCGCCATGGCTGCAGGCACTACGCCAGCGCCGGCTGGCATTGGATGAACGCACGATTGCGATTGTGGATGTGGATAAAACCGCCCTGGGCGCCCGCGGCCGCAATCATGGCATCATCGATCAAACCCGCCTGGAAGCGATGCGCGCCACCGTGGTGCAGGCTATCGGCGAACAGGCCGATATTGCGGCGTTTTCGGCCATCTACCATGCGCTGAATCGGGCCGAGTTCCACGATCTGACCGGGGACAATCAGGATTATCTGGCTTATATCAGCATCATGACCGGTGCCGGTGTGGTGCCGATGTCTATCCTGCGAAGCCAACATGCCCGGGGCGAGATGAATACGTTTGCGCATTTTCTGGATGTGGTGGAGGCGCAGCGTCACCTTCTTTCATCTTCATTGCAGGCGCTGCATCAGGCGGTGTTCGTGGCCAACCAGCAACATGATCCCACACCGTTTAAGGACTTTCGACGCAACGAATATCGTATGACCGTGGCGCATATGGGCTCATTGCCGGCTACTGCCACGCCTCAGCAACGCCAGGCTGAGGAGATTTGTCTCACGCAAGAGGTGTGGGACGCCTGCCAATGGCTGCGAGAGCGCCGGGTCTTGATCGTGGCGTTATCGGATAAACCGGACGAGGCTTGTGCGCCTACCCCCGAATTGGCTGCTGCCGGTTTTTTGCCCATCCATCAAACCCCTACCCATCTACTGGGCGAGCGACTGGAACTCATCGTCTGATAGGCGTCCCCGGGGATCGGGCCCTGCCAATGCTGCCATATTGGCGGGATTGCGTTATAATCTGGGGCACCAAATGCTGTTCCGGTCCCGAGATAATGCAATGAACTTCCTTGATGTCCAACCCGGCGATGTGGTTCGCCTCCGCAAACAGCACCCCTGTGGGGGGTGGGCGTGGACAGTGGTACGCATAGGCGCCGACATTGGCCTCGTTTGCACCACCTGTCAACGCCGCCTGATGCTGCCGCGACAGCAATTTCGCAAAGCGGTACGGCAGATCATTCCCGGCGTCAGGCAGGCCCCGGCGGATTCCGATCCCCAGCCTGATACGTCAGCATGATCTTGACGAACGACCGGCATCAAACACCAGCCATTCCTTTTATTTCATGAGTTCAACGCAGAACGACAGTGGATTTGGGTCAGTATTGCGTATCCCGGCATTTCGCGAATTCTGGGTATCGCAGTTATTGGCTTTGACCGCTCAAAACGGCATTCATTTTATTCAACTGGTACTGATCGAGCGGCTTACGGGACGCAGTTTCCATTTGGGATTGATGATTGCTGCTTTTAGCCTGCCGCCGGTGATTTTTTCTTTTCTGGCGGGGGTTGTGGTGGATCGGGTGCCGAAAAAATGGCTGATTGTGGGAGCAGATTTCATCCGGGGCCTGTTGGCCATCAGTTATGTGGTGTTCCTACACACGCTTTCCGACGATACGTTGCTGTTGACCATTTATGCCGTGACCTTTTTAGGCTCTTCGGCCGGGGCCTTTTTTACCCCGGCTGTGCTGGCTAAAATTCCCCTGGTTGTCGGCGAAAACCGGTTGTTGGTGGCCAACGCCCTGTTCAATATCACCATTGCCGGGGCGCAAATGCTGGGTTTGATTGCTCTGGCGCCCATCTTAGTGAAGCTTTTTGGCCTGTCGATAGCTTTTCTGTTTATGGGGGTGGCTTATCTGTTGGCCGGTGTGCTGGTGCTGCGCCTGCCACGTGACCCCGACCGTCGTGTGCGCGGGGTGACGGCGCGCAGTGGCTGGCAGCATATGCGCCGCGAGGTGCGCGAAGGATGGGTTTTTGTGGCCCAGCAGCAGCGTATTTATATGTCGGTATTGCACATTGCCCTGGTCGCCACCTTACTTATGATTATTTCCATGTTAGCGCCAGGGCTGAGCGCCCGTGTGCTGGGTTTGGCGCCCGAGGATTCGGTCTTGGTGTTTGCCCCGGCTGGCGTCGGTATGGTGCTGGCCATGTTTATACTGGGTAAATGGGGAGATCGCATATCGCATGGCTGGTTGCAGACTTTGCTGATCTTCTGGGTGGGCTTGAGTTTTTTGGCGTTGGGAATGCTCAGCCGGGATTATTCCACCCTGCACATCCCCATCTTCGATATTTATCCACAACGGGTGGTTACCCTCACCGCCTTGGTTGCCTTGGTGTCGCTGAATATCGGCTTTGGCCTCTATTCGGTGAATACCGTGGCCCAAACCGTGATCCAAAGTTTAACGCCTGCCAATTTACGCGGCCGCGTCTTTACGGTGCAGTCGATGCTGACGTATCTGGTGGGACTGGTGCCCCTGATGGTGGCAGCTACTTTGGCCGATCTGGTGGGGATTCCCCGGCTGATGGGATGGTTGGCATATGCCTGTTTTGCCGTCGCCCTGTTGACGCTGTATAGTGTTTATCACCCTGCCACCAACCCATCCCGTCCCTTATCCTGACCCAACGGAGCGCAAACCCCGCGGCTTCGTTTCCTTTATCAAAATCGTCCCCCCCGGAGGTGTCTTTGTGAAAGCTGCTGATTATGTGCGTCCTGATCGTGTGCTCGATACTTTTTTGGAACTGGTGAAAATGGATAGCCCTTCGGGCCAGGAAGCTGCTATCGGACAGCATCTGCTGGCTCAGTTTCGCCAACTGGGTTGCAGCGTGGACAGGGATGCAGCCGGCAATGTGTTTGCGCGTCTGTCCGGCACAGGCGATGAGACAATCTTGCTAAGCAGCCATATGGATACCGTGGGCAGTGATACCGGCATCAAACCCGTCGTGCGCGATGGCGTCGTTTATTCCCAGGGAGATACGATCCTGGGGGCGGACGATAAATCGGGCATAGCCGTTATTTTGGAGGCCTTGCGACTTTTGCAGGAGCATCCCGATTGGGAACATCCGCCGTTGGAGATTGTCCTTTCTGTCAGCGAAGAGAAGGGTTTATTGGGCGCCAAGCAGGTGGATATGAGTCAGTTGCAGGCCGACTGGGGCGTGATCCTGGATGCAGGCGGCCCCATAGGCAGCCTCACGTATTCTGCGCCCTCGCAGACCTTTGTCGATATCACAGTCCATGGCAAAAAGGCTCATGCCGGCTCCAGCCCCGAAAAGGGCATCAATGCCATTCGCGTGGCAGCCGAAGCGATCACAGCCATGCCGCTGGGCCGCATCGACGAGGAAACCACCGCCAATATCGGCATCATCGAAGGCGGTGAGGCCACGAATATCGTGCCAGATCGGGTAAGTATGCAGGGGGAGGCTCGCAGCCGCAATGAGGCCAAGCTCGCAGCGCAATTGCAGGCCATGACCGCGGCGCTGGAAACAGCGGCCGCCGAACACGGCACCACCGTCGATATCGAACTACGCCCGGCCTTTTCCAGCTATCTCATCACGCCAGATCAGCGTCCCTACATGGCGGCATCCGGCGCTATCCAAAGTTTGGGGCTGACATTTGCCCCGCAGATGGGCGGGGGTGGCAGCGATGGCAATATCTACAATGCCGCCGGCATTCCTTGTGTGCCGCTGTCGACGGGCATGGCCGATGTGCATACCAAAGATGAGCATATCGCGGTGCAGGATATGGTGGATTGCGCCCGCGTGATCATCACGTTGTTGACCGAAACGTTCTGAACCAGGAGGTTATGATGGCTGCATGGTTACAAATGATCAACGATGCTAGCGTGCCGTTTCTGGTCTGGCTGCAAGGCTGGCGCTCGGGCTTGCTGGATGGTGGCATGACGTCGATGAGTTGGTTGGGGCGCGAGTATTTTTATCTGCTGCTCTTCCCCTTTTTGTATTGGTGCGTGAACAAACGCTGGGGCGTCTGGGCAGCGTTCGGGCTGGTAGGCTCCACTTATGCGGGCGAATATCTGAAGTGGCTTTTCAAACTCCCCCGGCCCCCATCTCCGCCCGTGCAGAGGTTGTGGCCCGAGACGTCTCCGGGTTTTGTGAGCACACACGCGGCCCCGGCAGTGGGGGTTTGGGGGACGCTGGCCTGGCAAGTGCGCCGACGCTGGTTCACGCTGCTGGCGATAACGCTGGCTTTCTTGATCGGCGTCTCGCGGCTTTATCTGGGCGTGCACTATCCCGCCGATGTGGTGGGCGGCTGGCTGGTGGGGCTGGTGGTGATGATCATAGTGGTGAAGTGGCTGCCGGGGGTAGAACGGAAGGTGGATGTGTGGCCTTTGTGGGCACAAGTGGGAGGTGTGTTACTGTTGGCACTCGTGCTTTTGGCTATTTTCCCCACCAACTGGCAGGGCCAGCGTCCTGCCGAGGCGGGTGTGCTCAATGCCGGCGTGCTGACCGGGTTTTTGTGCGGGCTGATCTGGGATAGGCGGCGTCTGCATTTCCAGGCCACGGGCCCGTGGTCACAGCGGCTGCTGCGTTTTGGCCTGGGCTTGCTGCTGGTTCTGGTGGCCTATGTGGGGTTGGATTTGCTCTTTGCACCTTTTTCGCAAGGCTCGTATGCTGTGGCGCAGGGGCTCCGTTTTGGTCGCTATGCCGCCGTGGGATTTGTCGTGCCCGGCCTTGGCCCCTGGGTCTTTCAGCGCTTACGGTTGGCTTAAGGGGGCGTTTATGAAGCAATTAGGAATGCCGTGGCGTTATCTGGCTCGATCTGTGATCCTGTTTTTCGACGAGTTCTATCTCATGGTGGGACTGAGTCTCCTTTGCTCTGTGGCGCTGCTGACGGTGGTGTTGGCGCCGGCCGCCGCTGCTGGTTTGATTGCCATTAGCTCGCGCATGGTGGCCGACAAGCGCGTGAACATGGATTTCTTTTGGCAGGGGGCCAAAGCCCGCCTGGGAATGACGTATCGGGTGATGGGTTTGTGGGGGGGAATGCTGCTGCTGTTTTTGTTCAATGTGTACTTTTATTCGGCGCGGCTGACAGGTTCTTTGCGTTATGTGGCCGGTTTTTGGGCTTATATGGCGATTTTATGGGTGGTGGTGGGGTTTTATTTGTTGCCGATTTTGCAGCGCATGACGGCTCCTACAGTGAAGAGCGTCTACCTCAATGCTTTTGTGCTGGCTTTCCGGCAGCCCCTGTACAGCCTGGCGGTATTGGTGCAGTTTGTATTGTTGTCGCTGTTATGGCGGTATCTGCCGCCATTGGCCGTGCTGGCATGGCCGGGACTGATGGCGCTGATTGTGTGTTTTGCGACGGATTATGGTCTGGCGGCCATGAGAGGGGATGAGCCCGGTGGTTCCGCAGACTCATGATCGTTGTCTGATGGCTGATTACCAGCACGGAACAGCGATTTATTGCCCCCTGCGTCTTGACGGTCAGGTTCCGACATAGTAAGATTTGCAGCAGTACATCGAGGCAAAGATGCCTTCCGCCAGGAGTTAAGCATGGTTTGTCGCCGGCACAATGCTGTCTCATCGTTCATTCATAAACAAAAGCAGCTCTTGTGGATTTCGTGGGAGTCACAGTGAGACCTCCTGAGATGCGGTTGAACCACAAAAGCTTCGATTCGATGGGGAGAGAATTCGTGGGGGCATCGTGACCATCCTGGAGATCATGGCTCGTCGTACGGGCCGGAGGACGTCTGCTTCCCAGCTTGCTCCTGACTTTCGATACCCACTTCTTGCTACCCATCCCCATTCACAGAGGATTTAATATGGCCACTCCGACCTTAGAACAAATGAAGCAAGCACACAAAATGCTCAGCGAATACAGTTACAAAAAACGTCCTGTGCAGCACGGCTATGCCAACCGCACCCTCAGCATCAATCTCTCCACCGGCAAGATTGCCGAAAAGCCGGTCACGCAGGAGATGAAGGAGATATTTACGGGTGGCCGTGGCTTTGCGTTGTGGTTGTTGTGGCAGGCCGTTGCCGACGGCATGACTTGGGATGATCCCCAAAATGAACTGGTTTTTGCCAACGGCCCCATCAACGGCTCTACGGTCTACCCGGGCTTGGGAAAATCAACCGTCGTCACCCTGTCGCCGCTCACGCACCAGGTTATCGATAGCAATGGCGGCGGCTACTTTGGTCCCTATCTTAAATTTGCCGGCTTCGATGCCCTCGAAGTCCAGGGTAAAGCCGAAAAAGATGTGATCATCTTCATCGATGGCGATACGGGCAAAGTCAGTATCGAAGAAGCCCCGCTGGAAGTGCTCGATAGCCATCTGCTGGCCAGCCAGCTCACCGACATGTACGCCGATCCGGCGCTGGGCGAGCGCGGCAAGGCAGGCATTTCGGTGGTTTCGGCCGGGGCCGCGGCCGATCACATCCTGTATTCCGGTCTAAATCTGAGCTGGTACGATGGGCGCCGCCAGCATGTCCGCATCAAACAGGCTGCTCGCGGGGGCAGCGGCAGCGTGCTTCGGGACAAGAAGATCAAGGCAATTGTGGTGCGCTACAGCCGGCTCAAAGGCAGCAGCAACCATCCCGCTAAACCCGAACTGATCAAGAAGGCGGGGAAGCGTATCAATCGCGAGATCGCCCTGTATGACGACCAACAAAATCAGATGCGCAAAGTAGGCACGCCCCATCTCGTCGAGATCATGGATCACTTTGACCTGTTGCCCGTGCATAATTACCGCTTCGGCCGGCATCCCGATTCGTACAAAATCGATTCCACGGTGTGGAAACAGCTTTTTACGCAGGGATTGCCCGATGGTTGCTGGGCCGGATGCCAGCTTTCGTGCTCGCACGGCGTCGATCACTTTCATTTGCAAACTGGCCCCTATGTTGGCGAAGCCGTGCTGGTAGATGGCCCCGAATATGAAACCATCGCCGGGCTGGGTTCCAATATCGGTGTGTTCGACCCTGCTGCCGTGCTCGAGCTCAACTTTTATGCTGACACTTACGGCATCGACTCCATCACCCTTGCCAACTCCATCGCCTTTGTCATGGAACTGGTGGCAGCCGGGCATCTCAGCCAGGAACAAACCGGGGGTCTGGACCTGCGCTGGGGCAATTGGCGGGCGGTAGCCGAGCTGGTGCACCAAATGGCGCGGGGCGAAGGTTTCGGCATGATCGTGGGCAAAGGCGTGCGCGGGATGAAGCAATACTTCGCGCAAGAATACGGCATCGACGCCCACTACCTGCAAGACATCGGCATGGAAGTCAAAGGCCTGGAGTTCTCCGAATATGTCACCAAAGAATCGTTGGCCCAACAGGGTGGTTATGCCCTGGCCCTGAAGGGTGGGCAACACGATGAAGCCTGGCTGATCTTCATGGATCAGGTCAACAATCAGATCCCCAGCTTCGAAGACAAGGCCGAGGCCCTGCACTACTTCCCCATGTGGCGCACCTGGTTCAGCATTCACGGTCTTTGCAAGCTGCCCTGGAACGACATCGAGCCCCCCGAAAACAAAGCATTGCCCGATGCCGCCAAAGTGCCCGAGCATGTAGAGAACTATGCTTGGTTGTTCGAAGGCACGACCGGCCAGGCGATCACGGCGGACGAGCTTATTCTGCAATCCGAACGCGTTTACAATTTCCAGCGCGTGTTCGCTTTACGCCTGGGCTTTGGCACCCGCGCCCACGATTACCCGCCGTACCGCGCCATGGGGCCGGTCACCGTCGAAGAATACGAATCGCGGGCCGAGCGTTACGACAAACAACTGCGCCACGAGGCTGGCGTGAATCCCGAAGGGCTGAGCGTACCAGAGAAAATGGCGGCTCTGCGTCGTTACCGTGAAGATCGCTATGAACAACTGGTTGACGCTGTGTACAAACGCCGCGGCTGGGACAGCAACGGCATTCCCACGCTCGCAACACTGCAACGGCTGGGCATCGATTTTCCTGAGGTGATGGCCGTCGTGGCGGCGCACCGGCACTAAGGAACCGTCTAGAAATTAGCTTTCGTTGTGCTCTCGCTGACTGAAGTCAGGCTCTTCAGGCCTGCGGCCAGGAGTCGGCCTTCGCCGACTCTCCATGGGGTGAAGATCGGACGG